>NZ_JBHNZK010000033.1:0-29724 GCF_042464845.1 Pedobacter sp. BG31 | reverse complement strand
ATGCTGAGCAAGCTCAAGGATACCTAGTTTGTTCTTAATGATCTTTGCTTGTGTAGTCATAATACTAATCTCTGTTACGTTGTTTAATTTATTGTAACTGTCAGATTAAGTTTTGACTAATTCACTTTATCAGCATTCTATTTCTATACTTTTCTAACAAAAAAATAAATACTAACTTAAGAATTAAAGTTGCAACAATTGCTATTTCTATATTTTTCCTGCTTTTCCTTGTGTTTTTTATCAAGCCTGCATCATCAACGGGAAGAATATTTATTTATAAAATCTCATATAATATCTTTGAAAAGAATTACTTTTCGGGAATAGGTTCAGGTAAATTTCCTGGTGTATATGGCCAATTTCAAGCTCATTATTTTCAGACCAAACCGTATACCAAAAATGAGTTTTTAAATGCGGACAATGTCTTCTATGCGTTTAATGACTATTTACAATTCTCAATTGAACAGGGTATTTTTGGTGCCACTTTAATCGTGGTAATAATAAGCATGATATATAAAATGTCTATCTTCGCAATCCGTGTCCGCCAAAATGATTGCATTCTAAAATTATGCGTTTCTTTTATTTTGATGGTTCTATGTGCGGCGTTTACGACTCATACTTTTGACTCTACCATCATTTTGATATTCTTATCGATAAGTTTGGGATATATATTCTTATGCTCATTGCCAATGGCTTTAAGTGATTCGTCGAGGCTTAAATATTTGATTTTGTTATGTTTGATAATTTGGTTTTTACCTATGTCAAATTATTTTATTAATCTACAAAATAGTCGGGATTTTAAGCATGCGAATGATCTTGCGTCAATGGGGTATATTTTAGAAAGCAAGTCTATTTGTGACGAATTGTGGCCAAAGATGAAAGATAATCAAGATTATTTATTAATGTATTGCAATAGTTTTGAACAAAGTTCTGATCCGATCAAGTATGCTTACATTTTAAATAAAACTTTAGTACAAAGATATGACTATACTATATTAATTAAGTTAGGGAGAACTTATGAGAAGCTTGGGCGGACCGACCAGGCTCTAAAGTCATACTTAGCCGCGGTCAATTTAGTCCCAAACCGTTTCAAAAGCCGTTTTACTCTATTCGAATTTTATTTGAGGAATCATCAATTAAAAATGGCAAAATTACAAGGAAATTTTATTTTACAGATGCCTGTTAAAATAAACTCTATTCAGGTAGAGCATATTAAGCGAGAAGTTAAAAATATGTTAAATACTCATGGGCTAATGACGGATGTGTATGATAACTAATATTTTCAATTATATTTGACCTTAATATTACTATGAAAATTAACGCCAAAAAACTTCTGATAGTTGCATTTCTAGGATCTGTAGCTATATCTTTGTTCGCCTGCCGAAAGGAAATTAAAAATTTTATGGCAGCCGAATCATTCCCTTCCTCTGTTAAATGGGCTAAGAGTTATTTTTATGATGATTTAGTTAAAATAAAGGGGAATGCATTGAATCTTTCTATATATAACACAAAGCTGCTAAGTACTACAGCAAAGAGGAAGCAAAACTACAAAATACCTATATGGGAAAAAGCTGTTTCGGGTAAAAATAGTATTTACGATTTTGTAGAGATTCCTTTAAAGTATACTAGAAAAATGACACCTCAAATCTATCGAAAGATTGATGGCAAAACGAACATTATTACCCCAAATGAAAACTATTTAAAGGCTACGCTGGATAGATTTATTATTTACAAAGATAAAAATAACAGGATTAATCAACGAATAGTTACATACATACCAACAAAGGAATATTTAGCTCGTCACAAAGGTGATATTAGTCATAATCACATAAATAAGCTAGATAAAGATTTTGATGGGTATCTGATATACCGAACATGGGATGACCGATATTTATTTACATTAATAATTGATAAGGGGAAAGCGATAAAGCGAATTTTATTAACTAATCCAGATGAAGTTAACTTTAGAAATGCGAATTACCGAGGACAGGATTGTGAAGATTTTGATATCTATCAATGGTTTACAGATTGCGAATATGTAGGGGATGATCCATCCCCAGTATACTGCTCAGAACCATACCCAGAATATGTAACAACGGTTACCGTTTGTGTTCCTACAGGTGATGACGATGAGTCTCCAAATGGAGGATGTTTAGACCCACAAAATTTCGATAGTGCATTATGTCAGGATGCTGGCATTGAAAATTTTTCAAAAGATGAATGCTTAGAGAGAGGAAAAATTAATTCTCGGATGAACAATAATAAAAACAAATCAAGAGCGGCTATAGTGAAAACAGAGGGCATAACCAACGAGTATGGATTCGCGATGAACCTATCGAATTGGTCGGTATCTGATGACATATATAAAGATACACCGGTATTTTCAGATTATAATCCAGACTTCATTGAAATTCCTTTCACCTGGAATTCTCAAAATGGCTATACCATAGGAGCGTGGCACAATCATCCTGCCAATGGATCACTTTCACCAGATGATATTTTTTGGATGATGGATAATTTAAGTAATAACGATTTAATATCAGCAGGAAGTGCATCTATAAATTATTATAGAGCTAATGTGTCAGTAGGTGTACAAACTGCAACTTATAATTACACCGCCACAGTCAATTCATGGCAAGCACTTAAACAATTATATGATATTTACAATAGCGATAAAGATGCCTTCAGAGATGCTTGGCTTCAGGTTGCAACGGAATATCAGACTGATCATCCCGGCGCTAGTTGGGCAGAAGCTACTGCCTATGCAACAAAAAATCTTTTTGGAACTGCAATAAATCTTTTCAGCACAGACGTAAATTCAAATAATTATCAGCCACAACAGGCTCCTAATAACAGTAAATTAATCACCAAAATTTGTCCAAACTAAATTAATAATCCATGAATAGAATAATATTTTTCGTTTTTATTTGCTGCATTGTATCAGCAAAAACATTTGGTCAAGCAATATCAATTGCACCAAACGCTAGATTAAACTCAACCACGACGCCTCAAATCTATACAAAAAGTCAAGTGCAAAATCATTTTAAAAGTAAAATCGGCAAAGTAAATCATGATACAGAGGGTTATAAGGATAATGGAAAAATCTACAAAATAGGTAATACATTTGTTGAATTTGGAGAAGTAAGTTTTGGAAATGACTTAAACTATCTTGATGATACTAAGAAAAAAATGGATAATTTTTATAGCAAAGTCAAGTCTTTAAATTACGAGTCCAAGATTGTAGTAATTGATAAACAACGTGTATTTATCAGAAATTACAACGCACCGGATCATAAGGTTCTCGTTTTTATCATTGAAAATAAAAATAAAAAAACTGGCCTTAGAGGAACTTTGAGATATGATAATACTGATGGTACAGAAGCTAACAAAACTTTAGAAAGTTTAATTAAGAACATTAAATTTGAAAGCTAAACTTTTAAAAAGATTAGCTTTTAATTGAATAAAATGAATATGGGTGAATGATTATTTTGTAGCTTGTTCACATAGTTTTGTAGTAACATATTTTGATGAAAATCCACCTATATCAGTTAATTTCAGTGCCTAAAAGTGACAATTACTAATAGGCTTTATTGAAACGACAATTCGATCAGTCTATTATTAGAATTCATCTAAAGATTATTTGAGCTAATATTTGAACAAACTTCGAATTGCAGTGGTATCAACCTATGGGATAAGCCAAAAAATAACTGGTTTGTCCCATTTTTCGCTATAATTGTCTTCATCCTTGCCGAAGCACGTATACTGCGGTGAGCTGCACGTGTTTATGATTAGTACGTAAGTAAATCCATTCTATCGAATATCGCTTTACCGAACTTAATATCGTAAATGGTAGTGGTATCAATTAGATCGGCATTTAATGTTTTTGAACGGTCAAAATTGTATGCTGTCATTAAATGGCGTACCGACCAAATCTTTTATTGAGTCTGTGTAAAGCTGGTTAATTTTTTTATGTATCCCAAACGTTGCTCGTCCAAAAGGAATTCAGTTATGGTAGGCTTCCTGCTTATTTTGGTGACATTACCCGTATAGATGGCAGGGGTGTGATGTCGGATGTTCCGGTTACTTACGGGGTGGAAGATTATTTGTCAGCTAAAGATCTAGAATTGGATTGGGTATTGAAGGATATGGATATCAATATTAGGGGGGATAGGTTAAAATATCATATACTTTGAGGAAATAGGGGCGTGCACACTGATCTGAATATGATATTATGGGCGGTACTTGCTAGATCAGGTTAACTTTATACCGGAAGAAATAGCAAATGGCTTTACAACTATCCGTCAGCCTGGGGGTTGACCTGGTTAAATAATTCCTTGGTGATGAGTTTTTGCATTTTCACCAAGGATGATCCAATGTACAATGTTTTAGCGCTAAGGTATAGGGAGTCTATTTTCCCTGCTCACCAGGCAGTTCGCGGATCATGACCAAACCGGTTGATTGATCTTGACTGATTAAATTGGCGGGGCAAAATCCTTGGTAGGTTTGTACTCATGTATTTTTTCGTATAATCTGTTGTTTTTTATACAGGAGAATACCCTTGCAGCGATTTTCAATCGGATTGCATTGAGTACTGACATCTTATGTTTTCCCTCTATATCCGTTTTACGGTGATAGTACGCTTTAATATCCGGGATAAACTTTTTGGCCAGAACGGCAGAGTTATGCAGCAGCGCTTTCATTTTTTTATTGGCAATCTTTGATACCCGGGTTTTCTTGCGGATGGTGGTTCCTGATTTATATGGGAAGGGCGCTATTCCTGCGTAGGACGCAAACTGTCTGATGGTTCTTATGTTTTTGAATTCGTTGGTGCAGATGAGGATTTCCAATGCAACAACAGGCCCCACACAGGGCACCGACTGCATCAGGGTCATCAGGCGGTTTGTTTCTTCATCCGCTTTCCATGTCGCCTCGATTGAATCTTCAACATCCTTTATATCCAGTTTAAGCGCATCGAAACTCCTGGAGCAAAGTCTGTTGTTCTGTTCAATCAGGCCTTTCTTTACAAAACCTGTATGCTCTTTTAAGGGTACCCGCATAGCGATATGAAGGGATTGTAACCGCTTTCTCAAAGCGGATAGACCGGCCAGCTGTTCGATGATTGGCCGCTTTGGTATTCTTAATCTTAATATATCCCTCGATTTGTAGAGGTAAAGGGCGATTCTTTCAGCATCTTTTTTATCGGTTTTGGCCCTGATTAAACCCGAAGAATTTTTAATGCGAAGAGGCGGGTCAACGACAGTATCGATTTTAAGCGTCTTCAGTTTGTTGATCACGTGGTTGCCATAAATTCCAGTGTTTTCCATTCCAACAACGGTATTTCTGGTGGTAAACTTCAATGAAGCTTTCAGGTGTAGCATATGGTCCCTGATGGCTTTTGGTTCATTGGGGATGGTATTGTGGACCAAAACAGATCCCTGAACCATCACGGCGATATCCAGGGTTTCTTTTGATATGTCTATCCCGATGAAATAGACATACCTTTTTGTCATATTTAATGCATCCATAGGTGAGGGTTTTATTTCCCATCCTGTACGGTCAGGCGTTTTTCTACAATATAGGTCTTACCTTTAGCATAGCTTTGACTCACCTGACCGTTCTTTTAATTGGTGCTGACCATTAACTTACCGGGCCTTTTGCTCACGCTTTGGTCTTTCCTTGGTTAACATTTAAGTCTTCTCCCGGTAATCATGATCATTCAATTAATTTTTGATGGGACATTATCTCAAATCCGGTTTATTCAACATGGGAAGTTTTTCCGTAGGTTTTAAACAAATTTAGTCATCAAAGGGGATTTAATCAATTTAGTTTTTCTGAATATCACCGGTTCAGGCCGTGGAGCACCGGGGAGCCGCTAAAGATCTGGAATTGGATTGGGTGTTGAAGGGTGTTGAGAAAAACATCAATAGGCGATAGGCTGAAACCTGATCCATATTGGGAAACTAATGCGTTGCACACTGATCTGAATATGATATTCGGTGGAGATTCGTGTCGGATCAGTTTAACGCCTATATTGGAAGAAATAGCAATTTGGTTTGGTGTTATGATCCTAAGAAGTTATCTAAAAATGATCTTCTATATGATCAATAGCTTTAGGCGTGCAGTGATGCGTGAGTTGATTTAGGGTCTAAAACCAACTAGTTGTGGGTAAATATAAGTTGATATTATTTTTTTTTGCGTACCCTCTGGATGGTCGCGTCTTCCGCTGTATCGCCCTGCGGGAGGATGCCGCTGCAACCGCTTACGCTTCGGATGAAGGTTTATTATGGGATGGTTGTGGGGATGTCGCGGGGAGCTGATTTTAAGTTCTGATAGGTATTTTCATAGTCGTTGTTCTCTGGCTGTCTCCTTCGGGCCGGGCCATTTGCTGTATCTTTTGTCCCAAAAGGATGACGCGTCTGTCTCTGACAGGGAGGAAGATAATTGTCACACAATGTAATGGATTTAAAAGAAAATGCTAATTTTGTGCTTTTCAGCATCTGTTAACCAGACATAAATTAATGAAACTCAAAGATATCATCTCAACTATTGAAATAAGCATTCCGGATTTATTAATATCACAGTCGACGGTTCAACATAATGGTGTTCAATATATACAAGTAGGAAATCTTATAGCAATCAGGAGGGCAATTGGTGAGATCGAGAAGACGGGTATTGCTAGTGAAACTATAAAAAGACTTAATGAAACCGAGATATTCAATATCTCTGGGGACAGTTTGAGAATGAGGGTTGCTGATGTCAATGAATTGACTTCTGATCTTGACAGTTTGAGTACAATTGCTCATGAAATTTCAAAAAGTTTGACAAGGGTAATTGGTGAACCTGCAGAAAATAGCATCTTCATCAAGTTGCCAGAAGTAAGGGACTTCAGTGACCTGTCTAAAGCTGCAGATTCCTTTCAAAAGATCTTGAGTCAGACCATTGTAAATGAAGATATTAATGGAGAGATTAAGATCAAAAGTGTGGAAAATGGATCAATCTGGCTTGAGGTAGCATTAGGTACAACTCTGGCAGTTGCCGCCATAGGAAGCTTGGCCTGGGCCGCTGCTGTTGTATACAAGAAATTTCAGGAGGGAAGAATGCTTTCCCAAACAGTAAATGCCAAAAAAATACAGAATAAGACAAAGCAGGATCTAGGTGCTGCCTTAAAGGTAATGCTTGATTATGTTGTTGAATCAGAGGCACAGCATTTCTGTGAAGAGCATTATAGAGAGGCCGATCCTGAAAAGGTTGAACGGGTAAAGTTTACTATAAGAGAATTGATGGGAGAGATGGATAAGGGGGCAGAAGTCCACCCCGCATTATCGGCTCCCGAAAATGTCAAAAACCTATTTCCTGATATGAATAATCTTATTGGCTTAGCCTCTAAGATCAAACAAATTGAAAATTAAAGATAAATAAGTATTTTAAATTGATTTTTAGGTTGCAGTTGGTTCAAGCTTAGAAATTGAGCTATTTGGTGTATTTTATTTTTTAAAGGATGCTGCCTCCGTCCATGAAATAGAGAAGATTTTGATGAGCCTATCTTTTTCAAATTAAATGAAAAACTTCCCCATATATTCAATACCATTATTACTCGCAATGGTAAGCAACGGCTGTATATTCTCTAAAAACTTTCCCCGTAAATCCACTTCAAGCACTTGCTGGACATACGCATTGGGGAACAGGCCCAGGTAATCTTCTATCATCGGCTCCTTGGTGCAGTTTTCGTTCATTATTTCGATAGCTGTTTTTTTCAGCAGATAATACACTTTATAATAATCCCCCATTCTAGGTAATTTGTTATTCTTTCGGCTACTTGATGATGCATCAGCAGGGGGGGCGGTTCCAGATCGGATCATAAGATACGAAGGCGTAGGGGATAAAATATTCAACGGCAAAGTTGCCATCACCTGTTGCTAGTTATATAACTTTCGGTCTGCGCCGCTGGATTTAAAACAGGTGCGGCTTCATTTCTTCGTTTTAAGGGTTTCAATAAAATACGTGATCAGGTATTCCCGGAAACCAATCGTCAGCTGTGTCTTCGGTGATTGTTGACACAAACAGGCTTATTCTACACACCAAATGCTTTTCGATTGTAGTATTTTAGTTACATTCCCGTGCTATCTTTGTGGGCTTCTATTAACTTGACGTGAATGCATGATGCCGGATATATTGAACTGTTACATTATCGACGATGAATTCCATTCTATAGAAAATCTCTCCATGCACATTATGAGGTGTCCAAACCTGCGCCTGATTGGAACAAATATTGACCCTATAGAGGCTTTGAACGAGATCCGGCGGGGTTCCAAACCTGATGTGCTTTTTCTGGATATCAATATGCCCATGCTTTCTGGCTTGGAGATAGCTGACTTGGTGGATGATGATATCGATATTATATTTATTACTGCTTATGTAAGTTATGCGGTTGATGCATTTGAAAAAGCTGCCCTTGATTTTCTGCTGAAACCCATTTCATTTGAAAGGTTTGAAAAGAGTGTCCAAAGGTTACTGAAAAACATGGGATCGATAACTTACCCGGATACCAATAACTCGATCTATATTAATACCGGGGTTAAGGGAAAATTTGCTCAGGTTAGACTCAGTGATATTATTTTTATTGAGGCAGTAGGGCATTATGTTCTTATCCAGACTTACGATGAAATATTCAAGACCCATCTTGGTATTAAGGATATCGGTAAAGATCTTTCATCCCAGATTTTTTCACGTGTACATAAATCCTTTATCATAAATTTGAATGCAATCAAATCAATTTCCGGTTCCCAGATAAAACTACAGGGGGATTTTAGGGTACCTATTGGTGATGTTTATAGAGTAGGGCTTATGGAAAGGTTAAATGGTAGAAATACACAACATATCAATCATTGAAGGTAAGGAAAGGTATGCGAAATAACTAAAACCTAACCCCATCATTATAGCGCGCAATAACAGTTTGGAATTGGGAAAATAACAATTTGCCTCTTTTTCATCTCGCGGGAAATGAATCGCGAACAAGTTTAATGTCAAACTTATTGACAGCAATATCGCTTATATAAAACTGAGTGAGCATAGCTAAATGGAGTAACGTTATTCCGGGCAAATATAAGACGAGTGATCGATTTTGCGTTTGAAAAAGTCTGCTAATGCTCTATCGAATTTGTTGGTGAGGTCTATGATGTTTTTTTTGCATTTGCTGCAATGGTGTTTGCCTTCTTGCTGTTCTATGTCGCTCGATCGCTGTGTGCATGGCATGGTCAGGATCAATTGCAGGTTTTTCTTGGCCTTTGGTTTGGTTTAGGATGCGGAATGATTGAGGATGCCATAGCGGGTCTGTTTTTTTTATTAGCCCGCGCTTTTAAGATATTTTAGTTTTTTTTATTTGGGCGTGTCCCTGAAGGGCCGCGTCTTCCGCTGTATCACCCTGCGGGAGGATGCCGCTGCAACCGCTCACGCGTTTTGTTTAAAGATTGCTAACTGTTGAGTTTAGCGATCGTTTGGCATCTCATTTATGTTTCAGCACGAAGCAGTTCCATGATCCATCCTATGGCTTCGATCTGAAAACGGTGTTGAATAATTACAATATGAAAGACCTAGCGCATCCCGAGCAAGGAGAAAAACAGGAGAATTGTTAGAAACGGTAACCGGCCAATGATCTACTGTTAAGGATGGCCAGGTGGTGAAGTTCCGCATTGAGGCCGTGCCGCGTTTACCTCTCCATTCGATGATCCTCCGGATGAAACCGGATCCGTTAAAAAGACGCGATGAAGCGTTAAAATCCTATCTGATGGATTCAAGATCACGCCAGGTATCGATTTTACCTCTGGGGCTTTAATTTGACCTGCCTTTGAAATTTTATTGGAACTGCATGGTGAAAAAATCCTGATTTACAGATCTGTGCGTACAGCTTGGAGCGAAACAGGCGTTCAGTGTGGAGCGTAACAAGGTGTCAGCATAAATGCGAAATGCGCGTACACTTTTGCCGAAATGCTCAGCCCGGCCGAAGGCAACGGCCTAATGAATAAAAATAATATCTTTCAGAAGATCGCTAAATTTGCAAAGATCTAAAAATTATCAGACAATGTTATCAGAAAAATTAAAAGTGGACTTCGCATCAATGCGGGTAGAAATATTGGACTTAAATGTGCTTGCTTACTTCTATGTAAGAAAACTTAACCGTTTAGCACATATAATTAAAACAACTACCCGCGAATACCTTTTGGAAGAGTTTACGGCACTTCGGTATATGGAGAACGGCATTATTTTGCACCTGACCAATCTTGACGACGACAGTAGCAACTTTTCATTTCGTACAGCCAGTGCGGCCTTTAAGCGAAGTACTAGAGACCAAAAAGCACAAACGCAAATACACGAAACACTAAAAACTTTCCGAAAAAACCTTAATGATGTAAAAGTCGCGCACCGCAATAAAAGAATAGCCCACCTCAACTATGAAAAAGATTTAAGGTTTGATGAGTTCCTTGATTTTGAAAAGGTACTTTTACCGCTTATCAATGAAGCAAACACCATCGCTGACGAGTTTTGGGGAGAAAAAATAAATGCAAAGTTTCGACTTGGATCACTTGAAGGACATATTGATTTCAGAAGAACCCCAGATGACCTGAAAGTTGACGTTAACAAGTTTGACGGTTTTTTCTAAGTACATAAGTTTAGCTGAATTATGGCCTGATCAGCAAAGTTACTTTAAGCGAATCGGTTGACCATTCTGAAATATCCTTTTCCAAGCCTCGTGGATTTTTGATACGGTTTTCGGGATCATATACGAAGCAGATCATTTCCTTACAATTTGGATGTGAACTGTAATGCGCTGCGTCGAGAATTAATTGCTGGCCAACTTCCCTATCGGTCAATCGCTCCCTTGTTTTTTTCACTTCGATAACTATTTTTTCTTCTTTCAAAAGGAAATCCATTCTTGTGGAACTTCCCGCATAAGAAGGCGTATATTCTTCAGCCCGCACATCCTTGAAGTGTAGTTTTAAAAGTGCGTGAAGCAGATCCTGCACATCATATTCATCAATGATCTCGATTGTAGGTCGCTGATTGTACCTATGCTTTAACTGGTTATAGAAGCTATGGAAATTATCAAGAAGGTTGTTGATGGCGTGGGTTGAAAATGCCGACAATTCCGGACTTTCGACATTCTCCTGTTTCAGTTCGATCTGGCGGATCAGCCGGTTGGCCAACGTAAAAAATTCCTTCACCGAAAATGCCTGGCTGGTGATCGCCAATAGATCGGCGGCAACAGTAAGATGTGGTGGTACATCCAGTGGCCTGTTTAGCTTGGAATAGTCCCTGACGATATAGGTCTTCGGCTTGACAAGGCTAATAAAATCATTGATATGGATTCCCCATTCGTATTGCGCTATCTTCTCTAAAACTTCCACTTCAGGAGCAAAGTCGTCTATATTGCGCACGCCCGAAAGTTCGGTTACGATATGCTCCTTGAATTCCTTAAACTTGTCCAGTAACTTCCAAACTTCCTTTTCAAGTGCTTTCAGATCTACACCCTTTTCATCAATAATTTTTTGATAAAAATGATTGGCATCCAGTACCAATGCCTTGTATTCATCGCGTTCATATCGGTAGTAATTATAGTCTTGTTGTGCCCATGCGCCTATCCATTCGTCCTCAAACGACTTTACATAATCGGAAATATCATTAAGCAGCAGGTGAATTTCCGACAATCTATTGCCCGCTTCACTTTTAAGATTTTCTAAGCCCGTTTTTAACCCTGATAAGATATTTCGTTTGATAACCATTTCAATTTTTATACAACCTTAAAAGTAAGGAATACGAACGACTATCAGGCAGCGTTTTTTGTTCTTCCCAACAGACTATTCAATTTTGGAAAATCCCAGGTCATCCCAGGATTTTATTTTTATTTTCTCTATATCCTCCGTATCGTACAGCATTGGCATTTCCTTGGTATATGGCAACGACTTGTGTATTTCCTTGATCAAGGATTTTGCAGAAGTGATAAGGTTAAATATTCTGGGCTGAAGCAACCGATAATCAAGTCGATCCTCCATTTTTAAATTTTTGGGTAATACGCTTCGGGTATGGATGACATCATTTCTGATTTCCTCCAATTTGCAAAATGTTGAATAAGATTTGAACTGGCCAGGATCTTTCATCTTCAAAGCTTTTGGCAAAATCTGGCGTAGCTTTTGGGTGGTAGACTTCCAGCGTTGGATTTCCTTAAAATCCCAGAGCCTGTCTCCATCTTTAGTACGTTCTGTATAGGAGTAGTCAATAGGGGTCAATGCATTGCAAAGGCACTCTACAGCGGTATAGGCCATGATGATACTAATTTTGATATGCTCGAAATAATCATATAGTCTTGATGTGTCCTGATCCGAAAGATCATACGTTTCCCTCGTTGAAATCTTTGGTTCAATCAAGGTCTTATATATCGCCTTCGCCAAATCCAGTTCCCGCACCGAAGCATTCAAATACATGGCAGTAGAATTGGGGTTATCAAATTTGACATTGGACTTTCCGAGTTTCAACCGTACAATTTCCTGCATAGAAACATCTTCGTTCATATCCTGAACTTCGTAAATCACCAGTTTGACTTTTCTTTTATCCGAGATGTGATGCATTTTTCCTTCCATATTATCGGGCGGTAATCTGTAAACTATACTACAAAACGATATGCAATATACGATTCCGCGACCAATGTCGAATCATCTGCAGTTTCTGCGAGACTGCTAATTATTTTGGTATATTTGTTTGATAAATGCTAAATCACATGGATTACCGGTTGGAACTATTGGACGAAAATACTTTTGAAAGCTTAGCGGTTGCCATCTGCGTTAAATTATTCGGAATCGGAACGATCATGTTCGCAGCGGGAAAAGACGGAGGACGTGACGGAAAATTTGTTGGTACCGCAATCCGTTATCCATCAGAAGCCGCTCCATGGTCAGGGAAGTTCATTATTCAAGCAAAACACACTATGAATCCAATCGCCTCGTGTGCGGACAGTGATTTTGAGCGGCTTATCAGGAATGAAGAAATCCCCAAGATAAAGCGACTGAGAGATGCGGGGGATATTGAACATTATTTGATATTTACAAACCGTAAATATTCCGGTGTTTCTGGTGAAAACTTGGTGAAACAAATTCAACAAGAAACAGGCGTTGAGAATGTTGTTATAATAGGGAAGGAGACGATCAATAATATTTATCTTAATCCAAGCCGCGATCTTATTAAGCAGTTCGGGCTGGATAAGCATCACATCCCTTTTGACTTTTCAGATCAAGAGATCAAAGAGATCATTCTGACTTTTAAAAAGCAGTTGCCACAGTTAAAAGTTGATGTTACTGTAAAGGCAAATCAGGTTAAGTACGATTTTGACCATCTCGAAAAAGACGAGAAAAACAGGAAAAACAGCCTTGGTGCTGAATATTACCAAAATGTGATCCTGGCAGAATCATTGATGGAGTTTGACAAATTACAAATGTTTTTAGATGCGGATGAAAATTCTGAGCTCAAAGACTATTATTTTGACATAGCCGCTGAACTCAATCAAATGATCATCTTGCAGCGGGATAATTTCGGTAGTTTTGAGGAAATCTTCATTTATATCTACCAGCGTATCTGTGACGGCAGTTCAGATCTAAAGGGCGCAAAAAGACATGTTATGACATTTTTGCATTATATTTATATGGAGTGTTTAATAGGAATTAAATCATGATAAAGCCGGACCGTCATACTAATCCTGATTATTCAGTAATCAATATCAGCGCGTATATACTTCGCCAGTTAAAGGCGCAGTATATTATAGGATATGATCAATTGCTGGAAAAAGTGGTTAAAGGTATGGGAGAAAAATCAAGGGAAAACTATCCTTACGCACTCAACTTTCTTTATCTGTTAGGAAAGCTTCAATACAAAGAAGCGAACGATACGTTTATTTATAATGAAGCTCAGTAAATTATATAGCAACAGTGAAACCTTCAAAAATATCGCGTTCAACTTAAAGGGATTGAATGTGGTTTATGCTGATGTGCGAACAGAGCTAGACGACCATAAAAATTCGCATGATCTTGGTAAAACCAAGCTATCGGAACTAATTGATTATTTACTACTAAGGGATGCAGACGGCAAGCGGAACTTTCTGCTCAAGATCAGAGACAGTCAGGGCGTTTCAATTTTTCAGCACCATGTATTTTATCTGGAAATCCTGTTAAATGATGGAAGGTTCCTAACAATCAAACGCGCTGTCAATAACAATACTAAGATAAGCCTGGCTATCAATTTACAGCAATCTGTTGAATTTGTGGAACTTGATGAATGGGACCACGAAGACGTTCCAATAAATAAAGCCCGGAATATTGTAGGTGACCTGTTAAATTTTGACTTTTTTAACAAGAAGAACTATAGTTTTCGCAAGGCGCTGAATTACAGCCTGCGAACTCCACCTGATGACTACAAAGATGTTTATCAGCTGAACAAATTTGCCAACGGCAAACATTCCTACTGGAAACCATTCATATTCGACCTTTTGGGATTTGACGGAAGTTTACTTGCAAAAAAATATGCAAACGATGAACAGCGCGATGAAATTGCCAAATTCATAGAGCAGTTAAAGGCGGAATTTTCAATCAAAATCGAGGACAGGGATGACTTAGTTGCCCAGATGCAACTAATTGAGAACAACGCATCGGAAATTGAAGAAAAAATAGACAAGTTCAATTTTTATGTCCAGGATAAGGAGCTGATCGAAAAAGGCATTGAGGAGATAGAGCAGTCCATCAGTTCAAATAATGCACTCGCCTATAGTCTGAACTATGACATCGACCGTCTGGAAAAATCGATTGCGAACAATTTCGCGTTTAACCTGAATAAAGTCGAAAAAGTGTTTGAAGAATCGGAACTGTACTTTCCAGATCAGCTGAAACATGATTATACCGCACTGATCGAGTTTAACAAAAAACTGACTGCCGAACGAAACAAGCTTATACGCAATACGATCCGAAAGAAGAAAACTGAACTGGAGTTGGTCAATAAAGACTTGGCAGATCAAAACGCAAAAAAAGAATCGCTCTTAAGTTTTATCCAGGACACCGACACTTTCAAACGCTTTAAACAGTTCCAAAAGGATTTGGTTAAGATCGAAACACAACTTTTCACGCTGCGGGAAAAGATAAGTTATATTGATACAATTATTGCCAAAGAAAAAGAAAGTCAAGACCTGCTTGATGAAATACAAGAGACTGTAGATAACTTAAAGCTTCTTTATCAAAATACCCAGAACAATAAACGCTATTCTGATATCCGGACAAAATTTGCAAATTATTACAAACGCATTATGGATGAAGATGCGCGAATATCCTGGAATATCAATACAAATGACAACGTTGATTTTCCTACGCCTAAAGTCCATGAAAAAGTAGGCGACCATCGTGTAACCGCAAAAGACGAAGGAAATACTTATAAAAAATTATTATGTGTCGCATTTGATCTGGCAGTGCTCACCAGTTACAGCGACCAGTCGTACTATCGATTTGTCTATCACGATGACGTGCTTTCACAACAAGACCCAGGAGTTAAGCATCGCCTGCTTGCTTTAATTCATGATCTTGTTATGAAGTTTGATCTACAGTATATTTTATCCGTAATCAAATCAGACCTGCCGATTGATGATAGCGATAACTTTATATTTTTTACTGACCAGGAAGTAGTTCTGCGTTTAAATGATGAGGGGCCAGAGGGCACCTTGTTCGGCTTTGAGTTTTAAAAGGAATAACTAAGTGAGTAAAATAATGTATTTCAATTTACCAGGGTAAACAAAGAATAATCCTGAGGAACTGAATGGTTATATAGACGGTGAATTTGTAATTATACAGATTTCGGAGATCAGATGGAACATGCATGAAAAAATCTCCCGATAGATATTCAAATGTCTTAACCTGGTGGTTATTCCAATTACTTCATCGCTGTGTTTGAAGCATCAATTCATTAATAGGGGGGAGCTTGTTTTTGCCATGCTAATTACTAAGCTGCCCAAACAAACTCCCTATTTCTTTTTCATTTTATTGATCTTAAAATCACTTCGCTTTTATATCTCTTTAATCTCAATTATCTTCTACCCAAATTGCTTGCTCTCGAATAAAGTTAAGGACTTTTCCTTTCAATATGACCTAAAACATAATAGATATTTCCTCTGTCAGTTTCTTCAAGCGCTACACCAACTGATATTTCCTTTGTTCCAACTTTCCACATGTACGCATAAAATGCCTTCCCGTTATTCATCTTTTCTTTTTTTGGATAACCTTTGTCATGTTGTGGTGCGCCGTAAGTTTTAGTAAAATATTTCTTGAGTAAATCCATTCTATCAAATAGCGCCTTACCAAACTTTGTATTATCAATGGTTGCGGTATCAATCAGATAAACCTGGTTCAAAGCTTTCGAACTATCAATGTAGGTACTAACGTTGTATAGGTTTCCGTCTAAATCTGCTAGAGAGTCTGGATATATTTGGTTAAATTCTTCTTCTGATATTCCAAACTTAGCTTTGCCTATAGCGATTCCTTCTGTGGCTTTGATTAAACTATCCGGTATAGAATGTGCTTTTTTATTTTCGTTTTGCTTGCAAGAAAATAGGAGTGAGACAATGGAAAAGAAAATGTAGATATAGATGTGCTTGTTTTTCATTTATTAGTTTTTAATTCTGGTGATTGTCGATCTTTGTTTAAAACCTTAAACTTTATAATTTCACATACGCCATAATAGAGCAAAATTCTGTTACAAGCCTCAAATTTTCGGGAAAGCTTATGCTTTTTTTTAAACCAAAAAGGATGTCTTGTGTTGAGGTTTTTTGTGACATAGCCGATGATTTGTCAAACGGAACGACTTTTAAGCGCTTCTGGCGTTTATCTTTAAAATGCTTGGAAATATCTTCTGTTAAATCCGTATAGTTGTTATACCCGGTATTGGATTTCGTAGTAAATATCTTAAGAGAAACGCAGTTTTCAGGCCCAAATACCACGTTGAGGATAGTATGTGGTTAGGTTAACGGCGGCATTGAAGTTAAATTTACTTGCCAGCGCTGCCGTAAACTCGATTAACTAATTTTTAATAAATTTAATTGGGTCTATTTTCGAGAAATTATCAAAGCATGTAATGCAATAAAATTGTTGACAAGCGGGAAGTATGAACGTTAATATACTCCAAAAGTTGAGCGAACTTAATAGAGGTCTCATTATCGTAAGTTCGGCTCTAAGAGTATTAAGGTACTAAAAAAAAATGTTAAATTGTAACAAATTATTTTAATGCTTTCTAATGGAATTCCAAAACATAAAAAATTTCCTTGCTAAGGTTGATGAAAATACCTACACAACTATTTTAATCACATTTATTATTTTTTTTCTCGGTTACCTATTTAATTGGCTCAGTAAGCAATTATCTGAATTTGGAGAAAGGAGACTTTATCGACAGCTCGTTAAAACATCCCTTCTTAATTTGACCAAGCAGATTAATAAACAAGCAGTACATTTAACAAATTTAGCAAATGGGTTAGATATAGACGGCGTAGGCGCAACTAATTTCGATTACATTATTCTTTACGACCTGAGTCTGATTAGTGAAGTTCCCTATATAACATTAAAAACATCTTTTTTGGATGGCTGGGAGAATAAGTTTAAAAGTTCCATGTCAGTAAAGGACTTTAATGTTTTAATAAATTCCGTAAAATATCTATCTATCGTAAATGATGATATCGTGAATGAAGGTAAGCGATTGTTTGAAGAGTTTTCGCAGCTCAATGAGTTAAGAAATAATGAATTAACAAATGTTCAGCGTAATGTTGAGAAATTTAGGATTAATGCTGTTGGTAGGTATAATTGCAGTGAACCAATAGGAACATATTTCAGGGAAAGAGAGAATATAATCGCAAGATGGCGCAAGAAAGATGATTATATTACACCTACCAATGTACAATTATACCTTCAAGAACTATTAAATTTGAATCGTTCGAATGTTGAAGTAATTTCTGAAAATGAGGAACTTGTTGATTCAACGGAATTAAATATAAGTATAAACCTAGCAACTATGAGATATGAAAATATGGTAAATTTTATGAATGCTAAAAAATCCCAGTTTCTTTTTTATGCTAGGCAATACTATTTGAATAAAGATAAGTTATTTACAATTTATAAAGGCATAAAATAGATTGTTTGAATTGTTTGTTTATGAACGAAAATGGTTTTATCTAGTATATGACAGAAAGAGATCAAGCGAAGAAAAATTTAGTACTTCTTTTAATAGCTGGTATATGTGGTTTGTTTGCAATTGAAAGTGCTGAAACTATTACAATATCTGGAAATAACTTATTGCCCAGAGCATATAGTGTTCCAATAATCGAATCAAGAGAAAGGTGGACAAATTTTTTTTACGTCCTGCTATTTATTGTTTTTTTTGGATTATCGGCTTGGATTATTTTGAGGCTTTTGAAATACCTTTTTCCCAGTTCTTTTTTGTTTAAGCCAGAAAACAAATAATTTTCTTATTCTAATTGGAAAGACGCAGATTCGTAAAAAAAACCAGGTTAATAATAACTTATGTATAAGTTGATCAACATTAGCCATGGGTAAAAGCATAGCTATTCTAGAGTTAAGGATTACAGCGACGTTCGAAGACAATGCTCACACGCAACGTTAAATAGGCACAGGATAGTCCGAAGTGAAGCCTATAAAAGATCTTACTTTTTTTATCTGTAAATTTAAGAAATAGTAAGCATTATACTACTCCAAAATACTTAAGCAAAAACCGCCTATAAGTAAAGTTCTAATCCCTATAACTATTTCTGTCAAGTATTTAGTAAATATACTCTTTTTTTTTGGAGTGTCATTACTTACTTGTCTATTGTTATCCCCAATTTGGTTATATCCAGCATAGATATGCTTTCAGTGATAGATCCAGCTAACCAACATCCAACAACTAATGTTCCTCATGGAACTTCTCTTATATAAAATCAATTTCATTTATATAAAGTAATTTTGAACTATTAATTTAAAACATTTAATTAGCTTAAAATTTCTAAAGTTAGGTTAACTACTCTCAAAATCGACAAAATGGCTCAAGCTGCTAATATCCGGGACGGATTACTCAAAAAAGGTTTTTTTCCAGAAGTCTTGCCTCCGTGCTTTGACAGCTCGAATATGCCCAGGGCTTTTAAAGGTTTGATTAAAGATTTGAAGGTAAAACGCTTTCACAAACGTTCTTCTGCATACATTCGCTATAGTGGTACAAAACATGACAATAATCGAAGGTATTATGGTACGGTAAATCCAATTCCATATTTTTATATTGCCCAGTTCATTGGTAAACATTGGAAGATATTTACTGATAAACGCGATGGGTCTTCGTTTGGAGTAAGTACATATAACTTGGGCACTGAGGTTGACGATCGTGCACTTTTGATCCCCGCTATGAGTGAACTTTCTCCAATAATTTCTTCGAAGATAAAGCACTCTCCGTTTATCATAAAGACTGATATTGCGCAATTTTTTCCGAGTATCTATACACATAGCTTAGCATGGGTTGCACATGGCGTTCAAGCTTCAAAGGAAGATACCAGGTGGAATTCAGAAAGAAATTTTTTTAATAGGCTAGACTGGTTCACCCAGCAATGTCAAAATGGCCAGACGAGGGGTATCATTGTGGGGCCTGACGCTTTTCGGGTAATGGCTGAATTCATTGCCTGC
This sequence comes from Pedobacter sp. BG31, assembly GCF_042464845.1. Classification (NCBI taxonomy): domain Bacteria; kingdom Pseudomonadati; phylum Bacteroidota; class Sphingobacteriia; order Sphingobacteriales; family Sphingobacteriaceae; genus Pedobacter; species Pedobacter sp. BG31. Next base: position 9,997 of record NZ_JBHNZK010000033.1, on the reverse strand, counting down.
GAAATCGACTCGAAACTAAGTCAGCAGGCTGGGGAGTGCATCCTCGGAGCTGTAAGGCATGTAGATGATTTTTACATTGGCATTCGCTCAGAGCTCGATAGCACAATAGTATTATCTCATTTAAGGGAAATTCTACAGAATTTTGAACTTCAGATAAATGATAATAAGACCAAACTTCTATCAGGATTGTATCCATTGGACGATATCTGGGCACAAGAACTTCGAAGAATTCAATTATATAGGTATGGTGGTTTGGAAAGTTTTGATTATCTTTTGGATAAAGCAAACGATATATCACAAATTTTAGGTTCTCAGAGCCCCATGAAAATCGCTTTAAGAAAGCTCGATACAGCAGAATGTTATTTTGGTTTTTTATGGAATAAAATCGAGCAAAAACTCCAGCGTCTTCTTTATCACTACCCACACTGTATCGATTATATTGCTCTATTGATTGCAAAACGCACTGCTATTGATGAAGAGATTGATAAACCGGGTTGGAAAAGTGCGATTGAGCTTATACTCGAAAAGTCTCTTGGTGCAAGCCATCATCATGAGGTACTATGGTTAACTTGGGTCTCTTTTGTATGTCATATCGAGATTTCACCAGTTTTAATGGCGCGACTTGCGCGCTCAGAAAATTCACATGTTAAAGCATTATTGATTGCAGGTCATCAAGCTGGTTTTTGTAATGTAAGGACTGACATCAAACTTGGCGAAAGTCTCTCAACTAATGATGAAAATTGGCTTCATAATCTGGTTGCAAGAACTACGGGTTTTAGTAGGGCAAGATTCTCCGGTCCATATGCAACAGAATTCGAACACTTGGTTTCCAATAGCATCAAGCTTATTGATTTTAAAAAGCATATGGAATTAGTTGCAGAACTTCATAAAGAAGCAATTAGTAGAACTAAATATGGCTATGATTCTGATGACGATGATGCAGAACAAGACTATGAGGATTTATTCAATGCTTTTGGCGATTAAGAAACCAATAAGAAATAGTTCACGGACTCATATCTGCATATTTCACTGAAAATTTTACAGTTCGGTGCGAAACGGAGTGCACAGTATTAGTGAAATACGTACCCAGATGCCTACTATTATAGTATTTTTAGCCAAAATAATTATTTTGCAATTAATTAATTAATTAATTAATTAATTAATCATTTAAATATATGCCTTCATTAATTTTAAAAGTACAAATCGAACCCGCCTCATCAATCGAACAATGTTTTACAGAAGCTGTTGAACTTGCAACAAGCACAAACACCATCGTCGAATTTCTTCATTATGGAATAATTTGTAGGGCATATCCAAATAGTGATTCTGGCATAGGCGTCGAGCAATATAGGACGATTAAAGCAGATCCAGGCCCTGATAAAATAGCATATTCCAAAGTCTGGAGGTAAGTAAACTATAGAAAAAATGATGGATTTGCATCCGTTTGGAATGAATAAAGTAAAGTAACGCTATAACAACCATTATCAATGCAAGAAGATAAAATATGCTCTTTCAATCTTACAAAAGAAACTTCAGATTATTTAAAAGCAAATACTATCCCATTTTATGAAGGGTCTATTGGCAAGGTTGTTAAACTGAACTATGGGGTAAATGTAGGTGCCAGAAGATGTAAACACAATGTAGTCAGACCCAAAAATCTACATGAATATAATAAAATAATCATTGACCTTACCAATGAGGAGATGATTGATTATAACTATGATCACCATAAAAGCCACAATAATAAATCTAGCAAAGATTTCTATTTCATTTGTCATAGACCCAAGAATATTTTTGATCCAAGGCCATTCGTACTCGAATTCTCCAAAAAGATGTTTAAAGAAAATTTGGAAAGTGGTACCTTACTCTTTGTTTTTTGTGGGCCCGAAGAGCATATTGATTATGAGATTTTAGATGGGGATGACGAATTGGTTCACTCTTCAAATATTTATTCATTCCTTGACACAATTCCCCATCTTAATAAGAAATACGGCGAGTTGGTAAAAATAGCAAGTGGAGACGGTGAGATTTATAACTTTCTGAAGAACTATACAGATGGAACCAAATACCATGTAGTATTCAATGCAAAAGGAGATTTTATTGATGGAAATTTTCGTATAGCATCCAATTTTCACCCATTAATGTTGTCTAACAAGGATGAAATTGTTAGTTTTTATGAAGTGATTGGTGAATCTGGAATCTTTTTCTTGCCTGATATTAAAAATAAGGGAGAATTCTTGTGCAAATTCTTAAAGGAAATTGCTCCAAATATTCTACCACACCTATTTCCTGAAAGTATAAAAGAAAAGTGGCTGGAGGAGTCCCGTTATCATGTTCCAAATCATCAAAAGCTCCAAGACGAAAAATCAGCAATAGAGGTAGAATATCAAAAAAAGCTAGTCCTTAAAAATTCGGAGATTGAAAACAATAAATTGCAGTATCAGTTTTTAAATGACTTATTGATTAAAACGGATGAGGAGCTGGTTGCAGCCGTAATTAAATTTCTGGAACTTATAGGTTTTGAAAATGTAAAGGATGGGGATCTGCTCAATTCTGGCAAGCTAAAGCAAGAAGATATTCAAATCGAGACTGATAGGGGATTGATAGTTATTGAGATCAAAGGGATTGGTGGTACTTCTAAGGATACTGATTGCAATCAAATTGGCAAGATCAAATATAGGCGAGCAAAGGAAAGGAGCCGCTTTGATGTATTTGCCCATTATATTGTAAACCATCAGCGCCATATCCCAGCAGAAAAAAGAGCAAATCCCCCGTTTACAAAAGAGCAAATAGAAGATGCTATAAATGATGAACGCGGGCTGATCACTACTTGGCAGCTATTCAACTTGTTTTTTGCTATAGAAAACAATATTATATCAAAGGAACAAGCCAGAGAAAGCTTTTATGGGTTTGGCTTAATTGACTTTCTTCCGAAAGATAAGATCCTTATTGGCAAGCCTAAAGAGTTAATAAACAAGCACAATGTGGTGATACTTGAAATGGAAAGCGAACCAAAAATAAAGGTAAATGATAAGATTTTAATAGTCTACAAGGATCATTTTCAGCAAGATACTGTCGTTTCGATCCAAAAGGACGGAGTAGATTTAGAAGAAACTGAAACAGGGGAGATGGGGCTCAAACTTACAAATCCCATTAAAAAAGGTGGTGTTTTATATATCTAGTAGTTTTTTTTGAAAGGGTGTTCAGGATAAAAACCGAACGAGCGACTGATCGAAAGATCGGAATGGCTATTTTTCGAAATGCCAACTTATTTAGGAACAGCTGTTGATCAATGATGACAGTCTCAAATCAATGAGCAGAGAATTAGTAAATTCGCTTATGTGTAATAGTCACGACTTAATCTGACAGTTTTCTGTTTTATGTAAATTCAGGACATATTGGTTAACATTCTTTTCTAATGTTAGGCCCAATTCTCGCGTTTAGATATGCTATGTAGATAGTTAGTATATTATCTGAGTCCCTGAATCTCAATTTCCCTCTAATTCCCTGATATCAATTTTGATTGGGGAAAGTTTGTTCTTGCCACGCTCATTACAAAGCTGCCCAAACAAACTCCCTATTTCTTTTTCATTTTATTGATCTTAAAATTACTGCGCTTTTATATCTCTTTAATCTCAATTATCTCCTACTCAAATGGCTTGCTCTCGAATAAAGTTAAGGACTTTTCCTTTCAATATGCCCTAACACATAATAGATATTTCCTCGATCAGTTTCTTCAAGCGCTATACCCACAAATATTTCCTTTTTTCCAACTTTCCACATGTACGCATAAAAGGCCTTTCCGTTTTGCATCTTTTCTGGTTTTGAATAACTTTTTTCATACGGTGGCTCGGCGTATGTTTTCATAAAATGTTGCTTAAGTAAATCCATTCTCTTTAAGTGTCAGAGAAGCGCACAGTTGCTGCAATAATATCTTTCGGGCGATTCCATTTTGAAATAAATATCCTTTATTTAATTTTTCAATTAATTGACAACCAACTAAAATGTATATTTACTAATTGACAAACGATTTTCCAAATGATTGAATCTAAATTAGAAGTTACAAACTTAATTCAGAACAAAGAAACTAAAAAGATCACTCTGGCACGATTACTTGACTTACCTAATTCAATATTAGCTTTCTGTGGGATAAGTTGGTTTCAGGAGTTTAAAAAACATTGGGAAAGCACCGGAGCGATAAAACTACTTGGTGGCCGTATTAAGAAAACGGGAACTAAATCAACAATTATAAATTTCAAAAAGATCCATTATCACATATTATTAATGGGCGAAACGGAAAAGTTAATTCAAAGACAAAGAAACATCATTCTTGAGAAAATTGAGGAGCTATACAAGGGGATAGAGAAAGACCAGAACATCCTAGACGACATTTTAAGCACGTAATGTCAGAAAAGCTAATGATTTTAGTGTAAAATTGACTGTCACAAACCGAGGTCGAAATAGGCTAGTGGTCCATCCCTCATAACCTCACGAAATGGAAAGCCTGAGGAAAAGGGCTTTTCACCTCGCAATACGCTTTTAAACTATCAAGCAGAATGAAAGCAAGATGATACAGTAATCCCTTCTGATAGATTAGCTAAATCGATTGATAAAAAATCCGGGAAGGGTTGTGAAAAAAAACATGTTTAAGTACCATAGGGCCTCCCGAGAGTGCTGCGGTCAGCAAAACGATCAATGAATAAGTTCAGACGCTGGGACGTCTTAAAACCGCTTAAATGCGCCGAGTGGCCATTTTGAAGAGAAATAGCGTGAATAAATATAGATCGAAAAAGCTGGCCACTATGCGCGAAAACAAGTGGATACTATTGGAGAAATCCCAAGTATGGGACACAGTTAAGGTGGGAATGTTGGGAAACCTGGAGGAAAACCACTTTCGCTGAAATACGTGGGTCGAAGAATTAAAAAATGGTTTTAATTTTATCACATTTAAAATTCTAACGTATATTAGACATTTAAATAAAATAAACACTCCATAATCAAGCTGAAATTTGACAAATATCAAAATGTCGCGAAAGAATAGTAAAAGTGATTTTAAAAGGAAAGCTATACGTAGCCATAAAGCATTCTTGAAGTCTGTTTCGAGAGCTGACAAATTTCAGGAATTTAATTTTGTTGAAAAAAAAGTCCAACAAGCCAAAATCAAAAATGACGAGATGTTGATCGATAATATTCGAGAGTCATTACTTGTTGAATTCGAATCATTTATAACACCTGGTTCAGGAGATCTAATTGTGTCAATACCAAATATATTTTGCTTGTGCGAAAACTATAATGCCTGTATTCTTTCCATAAAGAAATTTGCCTCAAGTATGTTTGATTTTCCTGGTATAGAGATTAAGCTGGATTTTTCGCAATGTATAAAAGCTGACACCGCAGCTCTTTTTCTACTTCAAATAATCAGACTAGAATTGATTGAAAAATTAACTGTTTTAGAGCAAAAATTATCTTATTTAAGGATGGTTCCAATAGTTAAGTCGATAGCTTCTAAAAAGAAAGATGTAGTAAGGTTAATGTTAGTTTGTGGTTATCCAGTTTCAACAGAAGATATCCAAAAAATGGAAGGTACTTCTACATTGAGTCCTATACATAATGCGGGATACTACAAGGGAACAGCTAGCCAAAAACATTATCTTGAAAATAAAAAAAGTGTTTTTGCCACTAAGATTGTTGAATATTTTGACTCTTACCTAAATCACCATAATTATCAACTAACTGAAAATGAGAAGGGTAATATTGACGGGATAATTGGTGAAATGTTAAGTAATGCTGAAGATCATAGTGGATCAAACAAATGGTTCGTCACGGCCAACTTCTCTAAAGAAATGACTAAAGATGGAAGTTCGGATGTGGGGGAAATGAACTTAACAATACTAAGTTTTGGAAGATCCATTTATGAAGCTTTTGAAGATACTAGAGACAGTAACTTAGAAAATTATCTTTTAGTTGAAAAATACGCGTCAAATATTCTTACTAACTTTGATACTGGTTTTACAAAAGATCAATTATTTACTGTTGGGACTATGCAAGATCAAATTAGCCGGCTAAAATTTGAGCGGGAAAGCCGGGGAACTGGAACAATGAAATTTATAAATTCTTTCCTAGAGCTTGGAGATTATGTAAATGAGTCAAAAGGCTTTGTACCTAATTTGTCAATTTTTTCGGGAAATGTGCAATTAATTTGTGATAATGAATTCAAACCATTTGCTATTGATACTGTTAAATGTCTATCTTTGAATCCCGAGAAAGATTTGAGGAAACCACCTAGGTCTAGTCATCTCAAGAAATTAGGTCAAAAATTTCCGGGAACTTTAATTAGCGTCAAAATTTATATTAATAAAGAACATTGGGATAAGAAATATGGAGGTATTAACAATGAAAGAGCTTAATCTTCGCCAATATCGACCCGTTAGTAGTTACTCTTATAGTGGCCGACCACAGGGAGAGAAAGTAAGAGAAAAATTGAATTTGTCTGAAATAGATAAATCGAATGAAGAAGTGGAATTTATAATTCCATCTGATACAACATCATTTAATCCATCTTTCTTTTTAGGTCTATTATATGAGAGCATTCAATCATTGGGTTTGGACAAGTTTAATTCCAAATACACAATAAAAGTTGAAACTGAAGATCCTGAACGACGCAAATTTATTAATAGTAATATTGAAGATGGTTTTAGGCATGCATATAATTCAATAAATAAAAAGACTGGACTAAGTTTTTTATAATGACTCTGCTTGAAATCTCTTATCAAATAATTAAAAATCCTGGAAGTTCTCAGGATTTTTTTTTGAAGTATTTGCCCGTTCTAAGTCCAATAATAGTTATTGCTACTTTTATCTTCAATAATAGATATGACCGCAAGAATAAACGAAGAGATGCTAATCGTTCGTGGTACTTCAAAGCCTATTTTGAACCTAATATCAAAAAAATTGAAGATTTCTTCAAGGAGGCGGATAATAAGCTTATCGAAGGAAAAGATTTGTTCAATAAAAATTTCAAGAGTAATAAGAAAACTAAGAACAATCAGGTAATAGCGACCACACTCAGCGAGTTATCTAAATTGAAGAGGAAATTTTCTTTTGAAGTTTTGGAAATAATCAGGCCTGCCTATCCCAGTGAATACCAAAGAATGAATGAACTGCTAATGGATTTTGAAGATGCTGGTAGCGATGTATTCAGCGATACTCAAAAAGAAATTTCAGACCAAATATATTTCACTTATGTTTCACAGATTTCTATTATTAAAGCTAATTTAATCCAAGTACTTTCTGGGCCTGCTCTAGTATAAATAAACATTTCAGAAAATGTAATTCAATTTTGGATTCCAATACAACCAGTGCTACTTGTCCCATACTGAACTTATCTTTTATTTGATCGAATACGGTTTTTTTTTGCCATTGATCTACGTTGCGTATTTTGGCAAAAGAGTACACGCGTTTCGCATTTATGCTGACACCCTGTTTCGGGCAAACTGAAAGTGCTGATCTTTAGATTATATATTTTTCACTCACCGATTCCCTTTAATTTTATAAATTAAGGCTCAGCCGTTAAATGGCTGCTAGATGTAATCTTTAATCTCTCTATTGGGCTTTGGACGCTGTGTCGCGTCTTTTAATTGAAATCCCGCTATGATTTTCCATTAAAGATCCGTTACTGATCTTAAGGGATAGGTGGATGTGAACTTTAATTGGATGGATTTGGTTGCTTCCGGAAAAAGGAAATTTGAGGTCGAGGCCTGTTTTTGTTCATAGAGAAAGGGATATTTCACACAGCCCCCGCTATCAAATTCGCTTACAGTTTGGTCAGAGATGGACTGACCAGTTTCATTAATGTATGCACTCAGCGCTAATAAATTAGGGGGGAGCTTGTTTCTGCCATGCTGGCAATTACTCAGCTGCCCAAACAAACTCCCTATTTCTTTTGCATCGAAATTAGACTTAATGCACTTTTAAATCTCACTAATCTCGATTATTCTTTCCTCGAACTGCTTACTTTCACTACCATCTTTATTAAGCTTAGGAATTTTTTCGTATGTTATTTCAATCATATCATATTCCTGAATTCCTTTGGGAATCAATTCTAAAACTGATTTTAGCTTTAGCGCTTTAGCAATCAAATTTAAATGCCTAATGCTGTATTTATCAGGTTGCCCCAAAGCCTCAACTTTCCCAACGAAACTTTTACTGAGCTTCATCGCTTCGCTGAGATCTCTTTGAGAAAATCCTTTTTCTTCCCGTAGTTGTTTCACTTTAAGGATAATCTTATAATCCAGCTCAGATATAATTGTCGAATATTTTTTCATAAAAATGCTCCGATTATTTGGAGCGTTATTTAATTTTACTATATTTGTTATCAGTAATTTATAGCGACAAATAGAGTAGGGCTTAGCCTTGCTTCAACGATGTCACTCATGCTAGAAAACCGTCAAACTTTCCACATGAGATGATCGTGAGTTCGCCGTATCTATTGGATTTTGCTATCTTCGCGATACCTTATATTCAATAGGGCGGGCTTCATGTTAGTCTTTTGTGGAACTCAGACCTAGGTCTGAGAGGTTCTTGACGGTACCACTGGCAAAAGCATTGGAGTTCGCCCTATTGGTTTTTCCAATCCGGTTCCCTTTTGCTTTTGTTGAGTACGCATCGTTTTTACATAAAACTACCGTTTATGAAAACGAACCAATTAACCGCCATCAGTTATTATCACTTCAAGGAAGTGGTAAAAGATTATTCCCTACAACTATTGTTAAAGAACGTCATCTGTTCTCCATCGTAGTATGGGCCTGAAACTGCCAGGTATAAAAAACCAAATAAGCAGGGGTTGATGTGGGAGAGCGCACATGATCCTTGCGGGTTAATTTAGCCTGGTGCCAGCCCTTTATTGCTTGTTAGGCAAGGGTGCATTACTATGGTTATTCGCATTCCCAAGGTAAGTAACTTTTTCCTCATTTGCAATACGGTTTCCTGTATCTGCCTGTTTTTAGGCAGAGGGGCTGGTTTTTGCCTTTTTTTTTAATGAAATAAGGATGCATAACCCTTCTGATGCCTATCCATTTTACCCTAACCAACCATTTGCTATGACCACCAATAACCGCTATTTGCCAATTTTTTTCCTCTGCTGGGCTTTTTTATACAGCCCGTTTGCCGTATGGAGCATCTGGCTTGCAAGTGCCGGCGGGCATCAACAGGTTGTGGCGGAGAAAAGCCAGGTTGAAAAGGTGTCGCAGCATCCACCAGGCGCGAAGCCAGTACCTGATGATTTTACCTGTTTCTGTACTTTTTATGGAAATAGGGCCTGGGGTTTTAATTGTAACCTCAATTTTTTGGTGTCTTATTATGTAACGGAGCAGGAAGGAGTGGGCCATGGAGGTAAGTAGCTGTTATCCTTTCGATCGGCTTTATGCCTTAAAGCCGAAAAACCCAGTATAGGTTTTGGCGGTGCAGGGGGCTTTACCCTGAGTTCGATTAATATACTTTATTAAGACAAATTGGCTAGCCTTAAAGACCCTGAAACAAGTTCAGGGTGACGACCGTTCATGCCAGGTGCCAATTGAATCCAAAGTAAAGCACATTATCAATAGAATTCAGGCTTGAGGTTTTTTAATGATGTAGTAATCCGGTCCCCTGCATTTGCTTTTTTTTATTGATCTAAAGGTCAGCATACGCGCAATCAACTAACCAAAATTTCATGAACCGAACCACTTTGGCTATGGTATTGGGGAAAATATGCCCCAATTTTTACCTGTGGCTGTTAAAAATATTATTGCTTTTTTTGCTGATTCTGGCCCTAACCGCAAATAGGGCTGCAGCACAGGGAACCAGGCCAGCCAGCGGGATTGCCGTTGGCCAGGCCGTTCCTGAAGCCATCTGGCAGAGCAGCCATTTTGCTTTTTCGGGCGACAAACCCGATGAAGGCAAAAATACTTCAGTTACTTTAAACCGCTACCGCGGCAAACTGATTTTGCTCGATTTTTGG
>NZ_JBHNZK010000032.1:0-35035 GCF_042464845.1 Pedobacter sp. BG31 | reverse complement strand
AATGACCTGAAGTATCGTCATTTCGACCGCAGTGGAGAAATCTTTTAAACTAGGTTTTAATAATTCGGTTAAAAAGATCTCTCCATTTCGCTATGCTACAGTCGAGATGACGATTTTTTCTGTGATTTTGTCAATGGTAGCATAGCAAAGGATCTTTTATTGCAAATGACCCTGAAATAAATTTAGGGTGACAATTTCCTGTATAGATTTATAGTAATTTTTCATCATAAAAAAACGGCTGGCATTTCTACCAACCGTTTCCTAACAATCAACTTATTTATTTAAAGAATTTATCCAGGCTGCAATTTTCAAAGCTTCGGCTTTGGTTACCTGCGGCATTGGCGGCATTTCTGTTGAATAACCCGGCCAGTTTTGCGGTTGCGGATTGTGGATCAACTGAAATATTTTTTCCGGTGAATATTTACGTTTTGCAATTTCTACGAATGGCGGACCAATCTGTCTTTTGGTTTGATTATGGCAAGCCAGGCAGGTATTTTTAGTTAATAAACCTTCAACTTCTTTAAAAGTAGGCGCTTTGGCGGTAGCCGCAGGCTTTGCCGGAGTTGAAGTCCCTTTAGCTTCAGGCGCTTTACCTGTTGTTGCCTTTGGCACAGCAGTTTTTTTGGCAGGCGTATTGACAGGCGTTGCTGAGTTTTTGGTACTCACCTCGTTGGCAGAAAGTTTATTTCCATCAGGAATCTGGTTCAAAGTATAGTAAGCTACCGGATGGATCAGCGAATAAAAACCATCCTGCGAACGGATACCATCTAATGTTAAAGTATGGATATAATATTGGCGGAGGTTCTGTACAATAATCCTGGCCTTTAAACCATCTGCTGAAACCTTAACACCGGAGATCTTTAATTTCTCGGTATTTACCGGAGGCGAGCCGTATACCGGGTGATATTTATAAATAAAGCTTTCTGCGTTGTAAGACGCCAGATCTTCGGCCGATTTACGGTCAACAGGCATCGTAAACTCCACTTCAAAACCATCAGGCATTGCCCTTACGGCTTTCATTTCAAAAGGAGTTTTATTGTTGTACACCAATCTTTCCAAACCTTCATTGGCATCACCTGCTGATCCCCAACCACGATTGGTTTCGCCAACAAATAGTGAACCATCAGTACCCCATTCCAATCTTAATACACCTGAACGGAAACCCTTGCGGAACAAAAAGGCAGCGCCTTGTTCTTCACCCTTAACGGTTTCCATAAAAATCCTCGAAATGATGCTCATCCCCTGGTCACCAACCAAAATCTGGCCAGCAAACGGCCCGAATGTATTGGCAGGTATTTTAACAGGCTCTGCAGATGAAATACCGAGAATACCATAAGGCAACCAAACCGATGGCAATCTCAGTTCAGGAAATACTTTTTTCATTTCAAACAAAGTTTTAAATGATTCATTTACCCTGTTTTCCGGTTTAATGTATCTTCCCTGTTCATTTTTGATTCTACGCTCGTCTATCTGCGAGTAAAAGAAATCTGATTGCAGTTTAACCGGAGAATTTGTCAAATTGGTCCACCTTAAACTTGCAGGGTGTCCCATAAAATCTCCCTTGTTCACTTTCCATAAACCGCCAGAACCTACCCAGTCACCCTGATTTTCGGTATAATAAAACTGACCATCGATACTGCCAATACCGGCTGGAGAGCGGAAACCTGCAGCATAAGGCATCATTTTACCATCTTCGGTAATATTCATTGCCCAACCACGCATAGGTACCCGGCTTTCAGCACGCCACCATTCTTCGTCGCCAAAGGCAACATTTGCGGTAACCATAAAGCTGCCATCAGGCATTATTTTCGGGCCGAAACTATATTCGTGATAGTGCCCGCTTAAAGGCCAGGCATAAACAGTTTCATAAACATCGGCTTTGCCATCCTGGTCTTTATCTACTAATTTGGTTAATTCGCCACGTTGCGCTACATAGATTGCCCCATTTTTATAGGCAATACCTAAAATTTCGTGCAAGCCATAGGCAAATCTGCGCCAATAAGGTTTTGCACTGGTAGGATTTTCAACAATGTACACTTCTCCCCTACGGGTTGAAATGCCTAAATCACCGTTTGGCAGGGTAACCAACCCTCCCACTTCCAGGATCGGGCCTTCGGGTACACGTACTTTGTTTATCCTGAAAAAATCTTCTTCTTTCGGTGTTTCTTGCGCAAAAACTGTGGTAAAGCTAAAACTTAACGCCAGTAATGCTAATTTTTTAAATGTATTTCTCATGATGATCACGACTAAAACAAAATGCTATAATTCAACTTACTTCCAATGGGTGCAATGATTTCCCATTTACCACCAACATTTCTAACTACCGGCTTTGCAGCTCCTTCGCCAAGCTGTATATAATATGCTTTATCGTCAATTAAATACAAGCCTTTACCAGCCTCTTCAATGTTTGAAGCAGTAGCTAAAAGGAAATACAGGTCTTTCGAAGATTTATCCACCGTAATCTCCCTGCTTAAACCTTGTCCGTTTTCCATCACTTTAACCGCATCGGTAACATTTGTGCCGTTAATCATATATTTAAACTCCGGACGGTCTTGTTTATCCATTACATAACCCTTTGTTCTGAAACCTGTACCAGCCGTATCGGTAACCCAACTGGCCTGGTCGTTTGCCAGCTTTGAAATCGCCAGAACAGGCTTTTTAGTAAAACGGGTAACACTGCCCAGAGCGCGTGAGGTTCCGTTTCCACGGCCATCCCACATTGGTGTAGCATCGATAAAATCACCGTGCCATCCCTGTAAAAGGGTACCATTATCCAAATCGTAGCTGAAGGCCACTTTTTCAGGTCCGCCTACCGAAATAGCATGTACAGAACGTACTCCTGGCGCAACGTCTACAAAACTTCTGATCATATTGTTGCTTGCTGCCTCAATATATATCGGATCTGCACCACCATTTTGGTTTGGTCTTGCCATTTCAGATATCTCGGTGATCTGGATATTTCTGAAAGCTACAGAACCGTGATCGCCTTGCAGGCGTAAAGGTCCTTTTGCTTTTTCAGCGCCCGCAGCACCTCTGGTTGCACCAAATAATTCAACATTTTCATGAATCAGCACACCGTTGAGTTCTGCACTGATGATCTTGGCATTTTTTGTTTTTTTGCCTGTAGCATCAAATTGTGGTGCCTGGAAGATGATTTTGATGTGCTGCCATAAACCCGGGGCCTTGCTTGCATTCTGACGGGGAGCAACACCACCAAATCCTTTTTCGGCTTCTGGTTTGCTATCATCCCAGCGCTGATAAATCCCACCATTATTTGAAGAACTTGGGTTTCTAATCCCCCAGGCATCGTCAATCTGGATTTCATAGTTACCCTGAAGATAAATACCTGAATTTGTTCCTTTTGCCGTTAAATAATCCAGTTCTACTACTACATCACCATATTCATTAATGGTGTATAAATCCGATCCCGCTTTTTTTGCTGTAGACTGGTTAACTAAAATCCCTTCACCTTTGGTAGTTTTTAAAACGTTTTCGGCGTTTAAATCGGCAATCACGTTTTGTGCCAGCGACCATGAATTGGAAGGGTTTTTAAAGGCTGAAAGATCTTTGAGATCAATACGCTGGCCAAATGCCAACAGGGTTCCGCAAAGCCAGAACATGGCTGTAAAACCCGTCTTTGAGATGTTCATATATTTTGGTTTATTAGTTTTAGCCATATTGAGACTAATTATTACTTTGGAAATGAGATGGAATCATTAAGTATAAACTAAACCTGTCTTTGGATAGGTTCAGGATAACAGTCTCTTTAGTGATACCATCTTTACCTTTCTTTATTTTTCTGTTGATAACGAATAAGGGAAATCAGCTGGATTTGAACCTCTCGTTTTATTGGGTGTTGCCGTCATGTTGAAGTTGAGCACCGCGCCTTTCTGCATACCACTATGGCTGATCCAGTTTTTAGAATACGCCTTACCATTCATCTGCAACGATTGAACATAACGGTTGTTATCGCTATTGGCTGGTGCGTTAATCACCACTGTTTTACCGTTTTCTAAAGTGATGGTTACCTTTTTAAATAAAGGGGCACCCAAAACATATTGGTCAACCGCCGGTGTTACCGGGTAGAAACCCATTGCTGAGAATACATACCAGGCAGAGGTTTGCCCGTTATCTTCATCCCCACAATAGCCATCTGGCGTAGCTTTATACATTCTGTTCATGGTTTCGCGCACCCAATATTGAGTTTTATAAGGGGCACCGCCGTAGTTATACAGGTAAATCATGTGCTGGATCGGTTGGTTACCATGTGCGTATTGGCCCATGTTTGCAATCTGCATTTCACGGATTTCGTGAATTACCCCGCCGTAAGCGCTTTCATCAAATACCGGAGGCATTGAAAACACCGAATCTAACTTGGTTACAAATTTATTGTGGCCACCCATTAGTTTGGCCAAACCATCAATATCCTGGAAAACCGACCAGGTATAGTGCCAACTGTTCCCCTCGGTAAATGCACCGCCCCATTTAAAAGGGCTAAACGGACTTTGGAAAGTACCATCCTGGTTTTTTCCACGCATTAAGCCCGAAGCCGGATCGAAAAGATTTTTGTAGTTCATGGCTCTTTTCTTATAAATATCAATTTCAGAGGCTGGTTTACCCAAAGCTCTTCCCAATTGGTAAATGGTAAAGTCATCATAAGCGTACTCTAATGTTTTAGCTGCATTTTCATTCTTTTTCACATCAAAAGGTACATAACCCAATTCGTTATAATACTTAACCCCGTCACGGCCAACGGCTTCCATCGGGCCTTCGTTATTGGCGCCATGTTTTACGGCCTGCCATAAGGTTTCGATATCGTAACCGCGCATGCCCTTAATATAAGCATCAGACACTACCGATGCGGAGTTGTTACCTACCATAATGTTGGCATAACCCGGGCTGCTCCATTCCGGCAACCAACCACCTTCTTTATAATCGTTGATCAGGCCTTGCTGCATCTCTTTGTTAATAGATGGATAAACCAGGTTCAGGAAAGGGTATAATGCCCTGAACGTATCCCAGAAACCTGTGCCAGCAAACATATAACCTGGCAAAATCTGTCCGTTGTATGGACTCCAGTGTACAATCTGATTTTGCGCATCAATTTCGTATAATTTATTCGGGAAGAACAAGGTGCGGTACATCGCAGAATAAAATGTGCGGGTTTGATCAATCGTACCGCCCTCAACCGCAATTTTGCTTAAGGTTTTGTTCCAGGTTGCCCTGCCTTTTGCTTTTGTGGCATCGAAACCATCATTGGCCAGCTCTCTTTTCAGGTTTAAATCGGCCTGCTCAAAGCTGATAAATGAAGAAGCCACTTTTGCAATAACCTGTTCGCCTTTTTGTGTAGCAAAACCGATAACGGCACCAGCATGATCAACCGTTAATTCCAAATCTTTTTCGTTAAGTTTTTTATCATCCCAGGTTTTGGCCAGTTTGAAATCCTTGTTGAAATAGATTACAAAATAATTTTTGAAATTTTTAGGTAGTGGCCCACGTGCATATTTAGTGGTATAACCTATTATTTTCCTTTCAGCAGGTATAATTTTAATGTAGGAGCCTTTGTTCTGTGCATCTACCACCACGTAAGCGCTATCTGTTTTAGGAAAAGTAAACCTAAACTGGGCAGCGCGTTCTGTAGGGGTAATTTCGGTCGTCACATCTGCATCTGCCAGATAAACACTGTAATAATACGGCTTGGCCACTTCAGCTTTATGGCTGAACCAGCTGGCACGCTCATCCTCACTGAATTTCAACTTACCCGTAACCGGCATCATCGAAAAAGCCCCGTAATCGTTCATCCATGGCGAAGGCTGGTGTGTTTGTTTAAAACCGCGGATTTTGTCGGCATCATAAACATATGCCCATCCGTCACCATTTTTACCGGTTTGCGGTGTCCACATGTTCATTCCCCAGGGCAAACCGATAGCCGGGTAGGTATTTCCGTTAGATAGTGCTGGCTTAGATGCCGTTCCCATTAGCGGGTTTATCCAATCTACCGGATCTGTAATTTTGCCTATTGTTTGTGCGAAACCGGTTGATGCCGCAACACTCAATAAGGCGATAAATAATCGTTTCATTTGTTGTTTGTGTTTTTTTATATGCTTGTAATTATTTTTTAAACTTCAGAATTTTTAACATAATCTGCCCAAAGTGCATCTAAATCTTTACCTGTTAACCTGGTCCAGATCTCTTTGGTGTAAGTATGGTCTCTTAAAGAAGCATCAACCGCTTTAATAGTACCTGGCTTTACGCTTTTTTCGATCCATGCAAAAAATGCTGCGGTAATGCGGTAACTGTTTTTATAGGCATGATCTGGCTTCAAAGCCGGCAGCGACCATTTGGCACCCGCGTTATCTACACCGAATTTGTAACGCGCATAATCTGCAATCCCTTCTGTTAACCATCCCGGGCCCACGCTTCGTCCATAATCCTGCACAATGTGCATCACCTCATGGGTAACCACATCGATATCTTCGGGATGTTTGATCATCCACATCGAACTGAAGGTTACTTTACCATCTGCAGTTGCGGCAACACCTTTATAAGCCGTATCGACAAAAAACTTTACTTCTTTAATGGTAGAAGGATTGTATTCTTTAGCCAGCTTTGGATAAACTTCAAAAAATGTTTTGATCAGGCGTTTTTTTAATTGAGGATCAAGTTCCTTGAAATTGCTTTCAAACGATAAGGTATAACCGTTTTTCTTAGTAATCTCCTGCGCTGTTGCCTGCAATGCTAAAGCAGATACCAGCATAACGAAAACCGAAAGAATTGATATTTTTTTCATGTATGGTGAATATTGGTGTTTTGGTTAGCGTTTAGTTCTGCAAATTAAATATTTTATGTAAAACGTTTTAGTAAATGATCAAAAATTTTACTTTAATGATGGTTATTTTTACAAAGGCTCTTGAAAAATTAAGTTTTTACAGAGAAGTCAGGTTTATTTGCCTATTGCCTTTAAACCTGACTTCTCCATAAAATAAACCCTGGCAGGAATCCGGGGATGAAAATACGCTGAAAAATTTGTAAGTTCCTGAAAAATGAAGTGGGCTCGACATTAGCTAATTCCTCAACAAGTCTAAATTTACCTTAAGAGAAATCCTCCCTTTCTTCGATGCTTAAGTTGATGACGGATTTTCCGTAAGTTATCCTCACTTTGGTAGAAAAAGAATCTTAGCCTCCATTTATTCCGGTAGAGAAGAAAACTTTAAACCTTATTTTTTGCTGCTATAAGTAAGGCTTACTTTTTGGGGTTCTTTACTATAATCTGCCCAAAGCTGATTTAAGTCTTTTCCGGTTAAAGCTGTCCAGGATTGTTCCGTATATTCGTGAGCCCTTAATTGCTGATCTAATGCAGCAACCAATCCTGGTTTAACATTTTGCTCCAACCAGGCGAAAAAGCGTGCGGTAATCCGATAGCTGTTGGTATAATGTTGTTTTGCATTGTAGGCCGGCAAGTTCCATTTAGAGCCTACATTATCTACGCCATATTTATAGCGCACATAATCGGCAATACCTTCTGTTAGCCAAACCGGACCCGCGCTGTAGCCGTATCCCTGTACAATATGCATGGTTTCGTGTGTTACCACATCAATATCGGTTGGATGCGCTTTCATATAACCTGCGCTGAACAGAATCCTGTTACCACTGGCCTCAGCTACGGCTTTATAAGCAGTATCAACCACAAAAAGTACATCATGTGTAGATTTTTGGTTAAATGTTTTTACCAGTGTAGGGTAAATTTCAAAATAGGTAGAAATTAAGTTTTTTCTAACCGCTGGGTCGAGGTTAGGATCTTTGCTGATGAAAGTTAGTGTATATCCTTTGTGTTTTTCTTTACTGTATGAGACCCAGTTTTTAGCCAGTGCGGTGAAAAGTTCTTTCTCGATCTTCCTTTGCGATTTGTTTTTAACCCATTCGCTGTTTACTTTAATTTCGCCAGCTTTGGCATAAATTGTCGGCGTTTCATCAGTTACAAAATCCAGTATTACGTTTCTTTTTGTCCTGTAGCCATCTGCCTGGGCAAAACCGGGATAAACATTGATAAAAGCGGCCTTTAGCTTGGCATCTAAAGCGGCATTAGTAGCGCTGTCCTTATCGTTGATGACAATTTTATAGCCTCGTTCTCTGTTTTGGGCAGAAGCAACAACCGCCGAGCATGATACTAATGCGAAGATTAAAATTTTTTTGACCATTTGTTTTATTGTGATAAATAGAACGATTCAGGCTGTTGCCCAATCTGTCCTGATTATAGGTTAATAAGTGATATTCGGAAAATCGGTTTTGGCTTTAATTAACATTGGCGCCCAGTCGGCACCTTTTTCGTCTTTTGGTCCAAAGGCGGTTAATGCCAATGGTGCTAAATCGGCTTTGGCTGCACCGCTCCAAAAGTGGATAAATTCACCAAAATTCATTTTTCTGGTATATTGCTGGTAGCTTTTGCCCTTTACCGTAATATTCTGTCTTGGAAATTCTTGCGATAGGAGGGTAAAAAAGCCGTTCAATACCTTTGTTTTACCATAGTTTTCGTAAATCGGTAGAAACCAGTTTTTAAACCATTGCGTACCAGCCCTTGGATAACTGTCAGTTGTAGTCATCATTTTATTCATCCACCGTTGTGCATCGGCTGGTCTGTTTAAGCCTAAATACACATCGTACTGATAAATTTCCATCCATTTACTATCGTGCCAAATATCAAAAGCAGGCGACTCTTTTACTCCCTTCGATGCGCCTTCTACGATGTGGCCAATCTCATGGGTAGATAAGTCGATGTCGTTATCTACACCTGTAATCCAGGCATTTAAATCATTGGAACCGCAATCTGTAACATTACGGTAATCGTGGCCGGCATCAAGATAGGTACCCGGATGACCGCCTCCATATTTACCCGCGTGATAAATGACGAACAAGCGGCTGTCATCGCCAAACTTACCATAAACTTTTTTGGTATAATTCCAGGCATCAGCCATGTAGGTTTTCGGCCAGGTAACAGCTGGCTTCACATCACCGTCATAATAAACAACTACGCTGGTGTCATAAGCTACACGGTTTAATAGTTGCACGTGTTCGAACCAATGTTCCTTCCAGGTTTTGGGCGGCGCATCAGGTGGGTCAACTGCTTCTACAATTGGTGGTGCTGGTTTCGCCGCCTCTACAGGTTCCTTTTTGCTGTTGCAGGCCAGTAGTAAAACTACTGCAGTTGCTGATAATGTGAAAATATTTTTCATTGCGTGGCTATTGAGAGATGAAAAAAGCACCGGGTAAAGTACCCGGTGCTATATTTGTTTTACCAACCTGTATTTTGTACAAGTAAAGGCACTTTTTGAATTTCGCCTGCTGGTATTGGCCATAAGTAGTGCTTCTTTTGGAAAACCCTATTTTCGGTTACTACAGGTGTGAAAAATCCAGGTGCATTTTGAGTAATATTTAAACCTCTGATCTGCGTATCGGTAGTTTCTGCAATTTTCCATTCCCTGGTATAAAAATAGCGGTCCAGTTCAAAAGCTAACTCTACACGTCGCTCTCTGCGGATGGCATCTTTCATATCTGCCGGGATAGGTAAACCACCACTTCCATAAACCGGAATACCTGCTCTGGTGCGGATCCTGTTTAAGTAAATCAAAATATCAGGATCAGACGGATTCGACTCTTGTAATGCCTCGATATAATCCAAATAAATTTCTGCCAGTCTGATTACGGTAAAAATTGATCTGCCATTTGTCCAGCCCGCTACCGTTAAATGTTTTCTGGAGGTATAGCCTGTTTTGGTATAGTCATTATTCGCGATAGCGGCTTTGCCTGCATTACCGTTAAATTCAAAACTGGTAACAATATTAGATGAAGGATTGATCCATTTACGCCCGGTATAAGTGATGTCGGCATAAAAACGTGGTTCGCGGTTAACGTACATATTGCTAATCGTTCTCGAAACACCCTGGTCGTTTGGGTCTGGTGCCTGAAAATTAGAAGTTCCGTTAGCGGTATAGCTTGGGTCGTTCTCGATAGGTAAGCCGTTTGCAGTAAAAAAGGCATCCACCAACTGCTGAGATGGCGATAAGAAGGAACCGCCTTTATCACCACCTGAGGCACCATTGTGGTTTGGCGCTAAAGAATACTGGTAAAAAGTAACATCTCCCCCTCTACCGAAAATGATCTCAGAATTCCAGCCATTTAAAAATACATCCCTGGTAGCAATAAATGCCCGGTTAAAAGCTGTATTCGGTAAACCAGCCGGTGTTGAGGGTACTGAATACAGTGCGTAGTTGGAATAGTTAGGGTTGTTTAAAAAAGCCTTCGCTGCTGTAGCCAATCTGGTCCATTTTGCCACGCTATAAGTTTGATTGATCAATTGTTTGCCATCCTGATTTTTGAGATTGGCGTAATCCGTATTTCCATTAAATAATGGACGGGCGGCGGTCAACAAAGCTTTAATTTTGTAAGCATCGGCTACTGAAGCCGTAATGTGACCATAATCTTCATTAGCCTGTGGTGTTGCAGGCAAACGAGAACTGGTGGCTTCGAGTTCACTCACGATGTAGTCAATACACTCATCCATTGAGTTACGGGGTTTACTAATGGCTTGTAGCGGCGCATCTGACGCAATTGGGTCATTACCCAATAATACAACAGGTCCGTACTGTCTAACGAGATGATAATAATAAATAGCCCTTAAAGCCCTTGCCTCATTGTAATAACGGTTTACAATATCGATACCGCCAATGTTACAATCTGTACACCTGCTCACATTTGCCATAAAAGAACTTGCAGCCTGTATACCACGGTAATAACTTTGCCAGTGGTAATTTACCTGACCGCTGGTAGCATCCCAGGCACCGGAATTTACGTTTTCAGTAAAGTTTGGCAAAGTATAATCAGCCTCATCAGAAGCGGCTGTCCAAGGTCCGATATTTCCTGACCCGGAAGCCGAACGGTCTTGATTTTGATCTGGTAATGTAGAATAAACGTTAGCCAGTGCCAGATCAACAGTAGCTTTTTTCTCGTACATCTGATCGAAAGTTAACCTGTCATCAGGTACCTGATTTAAAAATTTCTTACAGCCATAATTACCAATTACCAGTAATACACCAGCTGTATATGTCAATATCTTTTTCATTCTTCTTATTTTAAAAATTAGCGGTTAAACCTAAAGAATAGTTAGAGGTTAACGGATACCTTGTACCGTTGTTGGTTAATAATTCAGGATCCCAAAGCTTGAATTTGCTGATGGTAAATACATTGTAACCTGTAGCATATACCCTTAAACGTTTAACGCCAAGGGATTTGATTCCATTTTTTAATGTGTAACCTAAATCTGCATTTTTTAGCCTCAAGAAACTGATATCACGTTTCCACCAGGTACTCGACTGATAGTTATTGTTGTTGGTACCGCCATAAGATAAACGTGGATAAACGGCGTCCTGACGTGGGTTGGTTGTGGTCCAGCGATCGGCAGCTACAGCCAACATATTACCTAAACCACCAGAATAGGCAAAGGATGGAATGTTTAATAGGATGTCTGCGTTATCCTGCCCCTGGAAGAATAAACCGAAGTCGAAGTTTTTGTAGGTTAAAGAGAAACCAAAACCATAGGTGGTACTTGGAACATCTCCCCTGCCAATAATGGTCTGGTCAAAAGAATCGATTTTACCATCACCGTTTAAATCTTTATACTTGATATCACCCGGCATCAAAGTACCAAACTGGGTTGGGCTCGCATTGATTTCTGCCTGGCTATCAAATAATTTTTCTGCAATGTAACCTACACGTGTCGCAGCTAAAACATTGTAACCGCGTTGCTCCATCCATGGGTATGGTTTTGGTGCCTGATCATTTTCGATTACCTTGTCTTTATTGAAAGTGAAGTTTGCCCTCAGATTAAGTGACCAATCTTTACCAAACTGCGCATCGTACTGTATAGTACCATCAATTCCTTTATTTTCTACAATACCCAGGTTACCAATTGGCGTATTGGCCAAACCGATGTAGTTTGGTACAGTTCCCCTCTGGATAAATTGGTCTGTTCTTCTTTCTTTAAAGAAATCGACAATTAACGATAGGTTGTTATTGAACGTTTTTAACTCGAAGCCTAGATCCTGTTTGCGCGTTTCGGCCCAGGTTACGTCTACTCCATAGGCAGTTACGCCTAAACCATTATACCCAATATTTCCGGTCTGGCCAAAAGTATAACCACTTGCGCCACCTACTTTTGTTAAGTAATAAAAACGGTCGCCTTCGGCACCAGCATAGCCCGAGCCACTGGCCCCACTACCCACAATACCATCAGAATAGCGGAATTTAACCATCTGAAAAGTATTTTTAAGTGGCTCGAAAAATTTCTCGCTTGATAACAACCATCCAATACCCAATGCAGGGAAGAAACCATAACGTTTATCAGGTGCAAAGTTTTCAGAACCATTATAGCCCATATTAAACTCAAAGAAATATTTATTGTCGTAAGCATAAGTGGCGCGACTGGCAACCCCTTGTAAACGATAAGGAAGAGATAACGTTAGGTTTCCGGCAAATGGCGTACTGTTATCGTTTTGGTTATATAATAATAAACCCGAAACAGCATGTTTACCAAAGGTACGGTTATAATTGATGGCCGCCTCGAAATACATTTTTTTGTCACCGCCATTGCTGATCCCATAATTTAGGAAATCCTGTCCCTGGAGAACCAATCCGTATTTGTAACCCGACGCAGGGTTATTTGCCAAAATATAAGGATCGTTGGGGTTGATCCTGTAAATGGTTTCCCTTTTGGTTCTCGCTATCGCGTTGTTGTTGTTCACATCAAATGAGAACATAGAAGTAACCGACAAACCCGGGGTCAATTCTTTTAAATCCTGTGTCAAACGTAAATTTGAATATAATTGGTTGCTGTATCCTGTTCTATATCCATTTCTGGTCACATCGCCATAAGGATTACGTTGATCGGCCTGTGGACTGATACCAGGTAAACTTCCATTTGGATAAAGTACCGGGAATGAAGTTGGATTGATCAAAAAAGCCTGACTGAAGATATCCTGGGCGCCGAGATTACTCGGAAAATTGCTCTGCGACAGAATCCCTTTAATACCCAAATCCAGTTTGGTGGTACCCGTAACATCCCAATTTAAGTTTGTGCTCACATTGTAGCGACTAAAGCTTTGTTTAACAGCAGAATTTACCGCTTCGTCTGTTTTAAACAAACCATCTTCACCATAGTAACCTAATGAAACGTAATACTTAGCATTACTAACACCACCCGATAGGTTGGCTGTTCCCGATCTGTTATGGCCAAAATCGTTATAAATGGCGTCAAACCAGTTTACGTTTGGATAAAGGATCGGATCGGTACCTGCAGCTGTTTTTTGAATGGCATCAATAGAATATGCCGGTGTAAATGCACCTGCTGCGCCACCGCGTAAATAATCAGAATACTTCGCCTCATTGGCTAAGTTCATGTAATCTACACCGTCAATCAATTTTGGCCTTTTCGTGAAACGGCTCACCCCTTCATAGTACTCAACGTTAATTCTTGGCGTACCGATTTTACCTTGTTTGGTGTTGATAAGAATTACGCCGTTTGCACCACGGATACCATATACCGCTGTTGCTGCAGCGTCTTTTAGTACCGTGAAATTCTCCACATCATATACACTGATATCGTTTAGGTTACGGTTAGGTACACCATCAATAATAATAAGCGGTCCCCTGTCTCCAGAGTTAAGTGAAGATATACCGCGGATAAAAATATCCGATCCGGTTGCACCTGGTTCACCATTCCGTGAAACGTTAACCACTCCGGGGATACGGCCTGCCAATAACTGGCTCATACTGGAAACCGGTTGCTTTAATTCGTCAGCTTTTACTGATGATTGTGCACCAACCAAACTTTCCTTTTTCTGCGTACCGAAACCCACAATGGCTACCTCCTGTAAATTGGCGCCAACAGTTTCCTTTAAACGGATATCCAATACCGTTTGTGTACCCACGGTGATCTCTTTCGAGTCGTAACCAACATAAGTAATGATCAAAACAGCATTCTGATCAGGAACGGTAATGGTAAATGCTCCATTTACGTCTGCAGCAGCACTTGTGGAACTTCCTTTAACTTTAACCCCTGCACCTGGCAATGGCGCACCGGTTTCATCTTTAATGATACCGCGGATTACGATATCAGCCTTGGTTTGATTCACTGCAGCCGAACTGTTTATATTAATGGCCGAAGCGCTGGCCTTTGCACAAAAACCAGTGCTTAAGGCCAATGCAAAAGCGATAGCTTTAAAAGCACAATGTTTAAGCCTGAGCCTGGCCCCAGTTAAATTTGTATTTTTCTTCATCATAAAATTAGTTTGTTGTAAACAGATTACTGTTATTTGGTCTATTGATCAGGTGAAATGGATTCTCTGGTCTACCGCTTAGGCCGGTAGAAGATATTGGTATGTCTTATTTCAAAGGCCGGGCAAATTACTGTTGCTCTTCAGGCACTTCAATTACACGCCACTCGGATAACTGGAATAAAGAACCGCCGTTATTCGCCGTAATACTTAGCCTGTATAATTTATACAGCACTTTGTTTTTAAAATTGTATGTTTTAGTCGTGTTACGGCCCGAAAAAGTCTCGCCAGTCCGGGTATCCAGGTCTACCCAGGTATTTCCATCTGTAGAACCGCTTAATCTCCAGTTTTTCGGATCCCGGTCTGGCGCATCATTGCCCGAAGTTAAAGTGTAAGATGCTACCTGTTGAGCTGAAGGGAAAGCTAACTGCAGGTAAAGGCTTGATTGATAAGGGTTGATCAGAAATTTTGAATTGATATCATTATCAACCACTTTTAAAGATCCTTCAGCGCCTGAAGCACCGCCCGAATTTTCGACATTAACCGAAAGTGCCGCCTTTGCGGTTACATCTACCTTTGCTTTCCAGGTAAAAAGATCCACTGCCGGGTATTCTTCTTTACCACATCCAAGAATTAAAGCTAGGGCAAAGCAGAGCCCAACAGCTTTCCTGGTCATTTTTAAAAGATTCATAATAGTTTGATTATAGTTTGTTGTTTTTTAAAATGTGCTATATCTATTTGATTGATCAGAAATTAATCGGTTTTAAAAAAAGTAAATGATCAGCTGTTCAGCAACCTTTTTTGCCCGTGGCACATACCCGTGTAAATTGACTGGTGTTAATCATAAACGGCATATTTTGGCCAAACGATTCAGGTTGCTTTAAGCATCAGCCTCTTTCTGTTACGAATAAAAACTAATATTGCCTATAGCCATAAGCTGGTTTAATGAGTTTTTTGGTCATGATGAGTAATGGTTTGGTTGGTTGATTGGTTGGTTAAGCGGTAGAATTTGACGTATTAGCATGTAAAATTTATCTCATTTAAGCTCCTCCTTATTTTTAATGAATAAATAGTTATTTCGGCTAAACTAAAACGTTTTAGTTTTTGAACATAAAAAAAAGCCCCAATCTGACAGATTAACACTTTGTTTTTTCCTGGCCCTTACTAAAATACTTAAACAATTCAAGACTAAAACGTTTTATTAAACAATAATAAGCATATTCTTAATAAATTAAAAAATTATTTATTTTTTTTGGAAACTTATTGGGAACGGTTATTTCGCTGAGACAATTGGAAATTACCGTAATAAACAAATATCTTTTTTAAGATATCGTTTTCTTTAAAACAGGAATAAAGGAAAATTGAATTTAACTACAGAATTAGCATTAAAATCTAATCCTGTAGTCTAAAATAAGTATGGGACCGTGTAACCATCCAAAAAATATCAGGTTAAGCTTAAATCGCAGCAGCTTGCAGCACCAATTAATGCCGCATGCTCTTTCAGTTCTGAAATTTTGATTTCAGCATCTACACCATTTCCCTTAAGCGTTGCCGTCAATTCTGGTGCAAATGCACTAAAAGACTGTGCAATGTTCCCCCCAACAATCACGGTATTTATCTTGTACTTCCTGATCACAGGGATCAGGAACTGGGCAAGGTTATAGCCAAATTCCATAAATACCATCGTTGCAAAATGATTACTTTCTACCATTCCCACCAGTTCCTTAACACCTTCTACCTCTTCACCGCTCAATTGCTTAAAACGTTTTACGAACCAGCGCGTAGATAAGTAGTCTTCAGCAATTCCATCCAAAAAAGGAGAATTCCATAAGTCTGCATCATAGGCCTTATCATTTAAACAAAGTGAAGATCCGAGTCCGGTTCCCAAGGTCAGGCCCAATACGTTCACATTTCCTTTGGCAGCCCCCGCAAAAACCTCTCCCTGTAAAAAACCGGCCGCATCGTTTATAAAATGGATATTTTCCAGGGCAATGTCCAATCTTTTCGCAAGTTCTTCTTTCACATTAACCTGATAAAGCGATTTAAACTTATCCTGGTCTTTGATCAAGGAGATTCCCTCTTTATAATTAAAGGGTCCCGGCATGGCTATGCCTACATTCCTGCTGCCATTTTTTATTTCCCGGAAAGCTTTATTGATAATATCGCACCATGCCGACAAAATCACTTCCTTATTCTCCTGTGAATTCACAGGGCTACGCTTGATAGAATTTTCCATTAAGGTTCTAGTTTCCAAATCTACCAATGCGGCTGTAATATGCGAGCCGCCAATATCTACACCTAATGCAACAGGCTTTTCCATTCTATATATATTTCTGTTCTCTTCTTTATCAATTTAACTAATTCGGCAAAAGTAGTCATTCATTATCTATTTACTAATTGAAAATGGCTTATCTTCTTCCAATATCCCCCTATTTAACGAAGGTTTAACATTCATTTCCAATTTTAGCAGGCCACCTTTTAATAAATCGCTGTGATTTAAAAAGTTTTTGGTATAATTTTCGCCATTTAAGCTTGCCGATTTTATATAAACACGATTAACATCGTTTGCCGGCGCTTCAATGATAAATTTTTTACCGTTTTCCAGGTGAATGGTTGTTTTTTTGAATACCGGGCTGCCTAAAACATATTCACCAGATCCAGGGGTTACACTATAAAAGCCTAAAGCGCTTAATACGTACCATGAAGAGGTTTGCCCCTGGTCTTCATCTCCCGGATAACCGTTTTCTGTAGCATCATAAAGTTTACGCATCACCTCACGGGCATGAAATTGCGCTTTCCAGGGTTGATTGGCATAGTTGTATAAATAAACCATATGCTGTATGGGTTGATTGCCATGTGCATATTGTCCCATGTTCGCCATTACCATTTCAGTCATTTCGTGGATCATCCCACCATAAGAGCCTACATTTACCGTATTGGGCTGGCTGAAAACAGAATCCAGCTTCGAAACAAAATGATTATTTCCACCCATCAGGTTGATTAAACCTTTGGTATCCTGAAAAACTGACCATTGCCAATGCCAGGCATTGCCTTCTGTAAACGGGCCTCCCCATTCGGTTGGATCAAAATCCGGCGACCATTTGCCCTCCGCATTTTTTCCCCGCATAAAACGTGTAGAAGGATCGTAAACATTTTTATAGTTAAACATGGGTTTCTCAAAAACCTCCATGTAATGTTTATCGCCGGTCATTTTGGCTAAGGCATAGGCACAATAATCATCGTAGGCATACTCCAGTGTTTTTGCGGTAGCTTCTCTGTATTTTGGATAAGGAACATATCCCAATTGGTTATACTCGGTTACCCCATCTCTGCCATTAGCCGGACCCCATGGCCCCTTGTTCATGGCTTCATGGTAATAGGCTGCCAAAGCCTTTTTAGGATCGAATGTCCTGATCCCTTTTGCCCAGGCATCGGCAAACAGCGAAATGGCATGGTTACCGATCATACTCCCGGCTTCGCTGGGAAAAGACCAGGAGGGCAGCCAACCGCATTGCGCGTAAGCATCAAGCATGGCTTGCATATAACGGCCATGCATTTCTGGTTGTACCAAGGTATTTAGCGGAAACTGGGCTCGGAAAGTATCCCAAAAACCCGTATCGGTAAACATGTAACCATCATGCACTTTACCATCGTAAGGACTAAAATAATAAGGTTTGCCGGATTCGTTAATTTCATAAAATTTCCTGGAAAACAAACTTGCCCTGAAAAAGCAAGAATAAAAAGTTTCCATGTCCGCTTTAGATCCCCCTTCAACTTCTATCTTACCCAGCGATTTATTCCAAACTGCCGCTGCACGGGCTTTTGTATCTTCCAGCGTTTTATCATTTCCCAGTTCTCTTTTTAAATTGAGTTCTGCCTGTTTTAAACTGATGTAAGAAGAAGCTGTTTTTACCTGAACTTTTACACCCGGTTCAAACTCTACAAAGGCGCCCTTACCAAAGCCTTCTGCAGAAACAGAATCTTTTGAAATGGTATTCCGTTTATTTTCCCAGGTACCATAAGCTTTAACTGGCTGATCAAACTGAATGACAAAATAACTTTTCCAGCCTTTTTTAAAGCCTTCACCATTGTTTACCCAACCGGTTATCTTGTTTTCTTTTGGCAAAATCTGAACGCCGCTGAGTCTGGTATAGCCGTCTAAAATCAAAAAGCTTCTTTTGCTTTTTGGGTAACTGAACCTTAGGTGTGCACCTCGCTCTGATGGTGAAATTTCGGTGGTGATATCGTTTTCAAATCTTACCTTGTAATAGTTTGGCTTTGCAACCTCATCCTGGTGACTAAATTTAGCTTCGCGCTTATCTTCGTTTACCTCCAGTTCATCAACCATGGGCATTAAAGAGAATACCGCATAGTCTCTTGTCCATGAGCTGCACTGGTGCGCCTGCTGAAAGCCCCTTATTTTATCTTTAAAGTATTGGTACTTCCAGCCATCGCCATTTTTACCGGTTTGGGGTGTCCACGTATGCATGCCAAACGGCAGTGCCGTTGTTGGGTAAGTGTTGCCCCGGGTAAGTTCGTGTTTAGAATTGGTACCCTGCAGGGTGTTTACATATTGAACCCAGTTTTTCTGCTGCGCCAACAAACCTTTGGTAGCGAGGCCGCATAAAATGGATATGATTAATTTAAATTTCATTTGTGTGTTTGGTTTTCTTTGCCTGGCCAATTAACCTTTATCTCCCTTGCCTTTCACCAGCCGCATTGATCATTATAACCTGACCGGAAGATTGATATAAGCGTGATATCAGATTAATGAACAAGCAAGCCCGATATCTTTGACTTCTACAATTAAAAAATAACGAGGTTTAACTAAAGGAGAACTTTTTCATAACTAATATTTGGTCATGTCCACATATAAATCGTTTTACTAAACCTCATCTATTAATTCCAAATTTCAGGGAAAGAAAAACCGTTAAATTTATCGCTGGTTTAACGGGATGATGTTTGTTTGGTATCGATTTAACGTAAAACGATTTAGCAATCCAATATTAATAAAAAAACAAACAGCTTTTACTGTTTAATTATGTAACATATATGTTGCATATTTTCCGGATAAGAAACTATTCCATCATTTTTTCATAAAATAAAAAGCCGCATCATAGTTTGATTTATGATGCGGCTTTTTTTAACCTAAATTATTTATTAATTGTAACCTGGGTTTTGTGCCAGGTTTTCATTAAGCGTACGCTGAACCTGAGGAATTGGAAACAGATTTCTGAATGTTGCAGAAGGGGTATGATCCCACCAGCTGGCTGTAGTGAATTTACCAAACCTGATTAGGTCATTTCTTCTAAAACCTTCAAAAATAAATTCCCTTCCTCTTTCAGATAAAAGTTCATCTAGGGTTAATGTTGCTGGTGTGTAAGCCCTAGTTGCCCAATCTGCGTCTTTAAATGCTCTCTTTTTACAATCATTAATTAATTGTACAGCTTCAGCAGTAGCTACCCCACCATTTTTACGCATAATCGCTTCAGCCTTGGCAAAGTATATCCATGTCAAACGGTAAATATTCCAATCTGTGTTATTGTAATTTGGATCGATAGGTACTGTCACTCCATTTACAACGCCAGCAACCTGATTACCTAATTTATATTTGTTAAAACGAACGCCACTGTTTTCTTCACCTTCGCTCATATTAGATACGGTAGATCCGATTTTATTTTTACGGATGTTATCTACAAAAACGATCTGTTGACCATCATATTCGTTTCCGCCTCTGGCAAGCGCTGGTTGACCATTATCAAATCTAAACATTGGGCCTTCCAATAACCAACCTCTTTTTCTTAGATCGGCATCTTCATAATTAGTAAATACTCCGGGAACTACTACGACACCATCATTTCCATTCCGAGAGCCGCCATAGATTTGATCTTGCTGGAAATGATAAAACTCACTTGTCCAGGAAGGTTGAAAAGAAGCTTTTTGGAATTCATAAGCAATTGAAAAGATTACCTCCTTAGATAAATCGTTACTTGGTTTAAACTGATCAACAATATTCGGGTCTAGCTGCATTGTACCATTTTGGGCACCACCATCACCTGAAATTAATTTATTTGCCGCTGCGATACAATCATCCCATCTAGCTGTGCCTGTCCAAATCTCGGCATTAAGATAAAGTTCAACTAACATGGCATAACCACCAGCTTGGCTCATCCTACCGATCATGTTCCTTGATAATTTTGGTGCTTTATCAATATTTTCTTTAATTTCCTTTTCGATAAAGGCAAAAACTTGTGCACGTGGTAAGGTGGTAGGTTTTGCAGGTATCCCCACTTGTGTAACCACAGGAATGTTACCAAAAAGATCCATCAGCTTAAGGTAGTGAAAAGCCCTAAACAACTTTAGTTCTGCGATATATGCATCTTTCTCTGCTTGAGTAATGCCCATCTGTACCAGACTACGTTTTTCAAGATTTCCTATTGGATCATTACATAGGCCCATCCCCCAATACATAAGTGACCAGGCATTATTTAAAGGCACGTCACCACTTAACCAGTTGTGGTAATGTAATCGTTTCCATTTACCATCGTCTTCTCCATGGCGTCCTTTCGTGGGCCATGCAAGCTGATCTGCCGATAATTCGGCAGGGCGCCACCAGCCATCCTGACCAGAAGGAGTAACCCAAGCATTGGCGTGGGTATATGGTCTTAAAACGGCTGAAAGTACCTCATTTTTATTATTATAGAAGTTATCACTAACCAATTCACTATACACTGTTTCATCCAATTTTGTACATCCATTTATTAAGAAAACAGAAGTTATTAAAACGGATGCCAAAATAATTTTTTTATAATTTTTCATCTTGTTCAATATTAAAATCCAAAGTTCACGCCGAATAGGAATTGTCTGGTCGCCGGATACGGGCTTCTTGTATCAATACCCAAGCTTCTTCCGTTTATCTCCTGCCCCATTCCTACGTCTTGAATATAATCTGGATCATTTCCAGTATAAGAGGTGAATGTTACCAGGTTCTGTCCGGTTGCATATATTCTTAAATTTCTGAAAGACTTAGAGTTTAATTTGAAAGTATAACCCAGGGTAATTTCGTCAATTTTCAAGAAATCACCTTTTTCCAGATAGTAATCGGCATACATATAAGTATCCTTTATTTCAGCATACTTTGTGAACGCACTATTTAAAAGATTGGTGGTCGCTCCATTTTTATTTCCATAAGAAATTGCAGTAGTATTTAACACATCAAAATCTAGTTTACTTCTTAGGAAAACCCTTAAATCGAAATTTTTATAGGTAAAGCTATTTGTTAATGATAGATAGTATTTGGGGATTGCATTACCAATTACAGCTAAATCAGTCTGATCTCTGAATGGCGAAGTATTAATGTTTTGGTTAGAAACAACCGCACCGTCTTTGGTATAGAATTGCCATTTACCGTCTGGCGTAAATCCAGCAAACCGCTTGCCCCAGAACTCGCCAATGTTACGTCCTTCGTAAGTTCTGAATGCATTACCTAAAGCTCCAAAACCTCCTATAGAACCAAACTCTTTCATATCTCTTCTATACTCATCATTGGAATAACTATCTAACTTATTATCTGTTGTACTTCCGGCAAAATCAATTCTCCACGTAAAATCACGTTTTTTAATTGCAGAATAGCTTAGCGTCAACTCGATACCTTTTGCAGATACTGTTCCAACATTAGTGTAAATTGATGATTGAATAAAAGGAGGTTGGGGAGACGTATAGGTATCCAAAAGATCCTTTGTTACCCGCTTATATAGGTCGATGGATCCAGTAAGCTTGTTATTCAACACGGTAAAATCAATCCCGATGTTGGTTTCTCTTTTACGTTCCCATCTCAAATTTGGATTAGGGTTTCTGCTTGGCCCATATGTTTGCTGATATTCTCCTGTCGGGAACAAATATATTCCACCTGGACCAAGAGTTACCAATGATGCATAATTGGCAAACCCTGAGTTGCCAGTTTCTCCGTAACCAACTCTAAGCTTCAAGTTATTTACAAACTTTACATTCTTCATAAAGTCTTCTTGGGTGATATTCCAACCACCAGAAATTGCGGGGAAAGTTGCCCATTTATTATTCGCACCAAATCTGGATGATCCTTCCCTTCTGATAATTGCCTGAGCAAAATACTTGTCGCCAAGGGCATAATTAATTCTTCCGAAAAGTGCAATAAGTGTGTTGTCGTTTTTAAAGCT
This sequence comes from Pedobacter sp. BG31, assembly GCF_042464845.1. Lineage (NCBI taxonomy): Bacteria > Pseudomonadati > Bacteroidota > Sphingobacteriia > Sphingobacteriales > Sphingobacteriaceae > Pedobacter > Pedobacter sp. BG31. The sequence goes on along the minus strand of NZ_JBHNZK010000032.1, from coordinate 12,516 downwards.
ACCCAATCCAACTGTATTCACCTTAATTGGCACACTTCCTAAGTTATTATCTTCAAAAAGATCGTTCACATAACCACGGTTATTTGCATTGAAGCCCTCATTCACTTCGTAACGATAGCTATAACCACCAATTGCCGATATCTTATGCTTGCCAAATAACTTTGTATACTCTAAAGTCGGTTCTATGTTAAAATTTTGATTAAGTTCTGTTACCCGTGATGCATAACCTCCGTTAGGAGCATCGTTATTTTCTACCGAGTTTTGACTTGCTCTATCACGATATTCGCTCCATATCCTGGAGTCGCGTTGTACAGCGCCAAAAACAGATGCTTTAAGATCTTTAATTATCTCCAATTCCAGTTTACCATCTGCCGAAGTAGTCTGTTGCTGAACCCCATAACGTTCCTGCTCTAATCTAGCTAGCTCATTCGTAATAGTTCTGGTAAATTGATAAGTGCCGTCAGGATTATAGTAAGATTCTGTTGGATTTTTAGTCAATACATTTTCCCATCCGCCACCACCTAATAAATTGGCTTTATTAAAATTGGTCGCTAAATTGAACTGCGCACTTAGTTTATTTTGAAATCCTCTTTGGGTTAAACTTAAACGGGCACCATATTCTTTTCTACTGTTTTCTTTGGCAAAGCCTTGCAGTTCACGGTAGTTAACACTTGCCCGGTAATTCGAATTCTCGCCCCCACCTGACACAGCGAGATTGTGATTGTTTGATAAGTTGTTTTTATTAATCAGATCTTGAAAATAATCAAAATCGCCCCCTTTATCTGAAACCTTATATTCACCACTGGCAATCCGAGCTCTCCATTGCTCGGCAGTCATAAAGTCCGGTCTTTTTACTAAACTTTCATGTCTTACATAAGCATTGTAATTGAATACAGAAGGTCCTTTTTTACCCTTTTTTGTTGTAACGATGATTACACCAGCATTTGCTCTTGTACCATATATAGCAGCGCCTGAACCATCTTTTAATACACTGAAAGATTCAATATCATCCTGTTGAAGCAAATCCAGATTACCACCGGGGATTCCATCGATAATAATTAAAGGACTTGAGGTACCAGTAATAGTAGTTACACCACGTAGTTGGATACCAACACCACTATTTGGGTTACTACTATTTCTAGAAATTTGCAGACCAGCTACTTTACCAACCAGTAAGTCAAGCGGATTACGAGATCCGCTCTGCCTGAATTGTGTGGTATCCACTTTCGCAATTGCTGAGGTTATTTCTTTTTCTTTAAGTGTACCATATCCCACCACGACTACATCATCAAGCTTTGTATCAGAAGATACTACTAATTTTATATTTAAGGTGGTTTGATCCGCTATCTTGATGTTTTGCGTAACATAGCCTATATAGCTAATCCTGATTAGATCACCCACATTCGCCTCTATATTAAATTTTCCGCTACCATCAGTTACAGCACCCTTACCTGATGTGATATTTTTAATACCCACGCCCGGTACTGGCTGATTGTTTTCATCGACAATTGTTCCGGAAACAACTTTCCTTACCGAAACATGCTTTGCCAGCCGGCGCTCGCCCGATCGCCCTCCTTCGACTCCCGATTTTGTGTTCATTGAAAATGCAGGACTATTCAGCAATACAATTGCAGCCGACAGCCCCGTAATTTTAAGTAAATTAATTTTCATCAACGGTTTTGTTAAATTATTATAAAAGATTAGTTATTTTTTTTCCTGGTATTGGTTTATCTGGGTTAAAATGACCGCGCGAAACAAATTGCCGGACATTTTAGGATGTAATATGATTTAAGGTGTTGGATTTGGTGACGACATAAACGAATGAAACAAGCCATTTTACTTTCTAGCTTCGGTAAAGCCGGTTAAAATTTTGTAAGGAGCTGCTGTAATTTTCATGAAAATTTAATTGGTTAGCCTAAAACGATTTAGCACACCAATAATAGGGATTATTAATTGAAATAAAACGATTTAGTATGTAAAAAAAATATTACACCTTAACCGAGAAGCATTTTTCAATTAATCCCTTAGTACCAGGCGGGTGGGGATAATCAGTTCTTCAGCAGGCAATTTGCCTTTCGATGAAAGGCGGTTTAAAATCAGTTTAATAATGGCTTCAGCTATTTCTTCCAAAGGTTGCTGGATGGCTGATATGCGGGGAGTATGCAGTTCAAAAGCTTCATGGTCATCGTAGGCAATTACGGCAAAATCATCGCCTATTTTTTTATCAATCTGCTTAAGCGCTTTTAAGCCACTAATGGCCAGATAATTGGTTACAAACAATACGGCATCCACCTTTTTGCTCTCCAATAATGATTTAATCTGTACGATGGTTTCGTTTTCTTCCTGGTTAAAATGGATTTTTAATACCAGGTCATCGTCATAAGCAATTCCGTTATCTTCCAGTGCTTTTTTGTAGCCATCGTGGCGTTCTGTAATCTGCGCTACATTGATATCGGTGGTTACCAAAGCAATGTTCTTTTTGCCCTGATCAATAAAACTCTGTATGGATTGGTAAGAGGCGTTAAAATGATCGGCACCCACATAACTGGTGTCAACATCGGGCAAATTTCTGTCGAAAAAGATTACCGGGTTACCGTCATCCAGCAGCATCTGAACATCTTCTTCTATCCCTTTTATCGGGGAGATGATATAGGCATCAACTTTTCGCGATTTGAACAGGTTGATCAGTTCCTTTGCTTTATCAACATTGTTTTCTGTACTGGAATAAATAATTTTATAACCTCTTTTATAGGCTTTATCCTCAATTAACCTGGCAATCCTCGAAAAAAAGGAATTGGAAATATCTTCGATAATCAGGCCAATGATGTTAGAATTGCCCGTTCTTAAACTCCTGGCAATCTGGTTGGGTTTGTAACCGCTTTCTTCGATAATTTTCTTTACCTTCTCAATTACCGCTTCGCTGATCGACTTCTCTTTGGCTTTACCATTGATGATGAAGGAAACGGTGGTAATGGATACGTTTGCTTTTACGGCTATATCTTTGATAGAAAGCGATTTCATTTGGTTGGAATTTCTGTAAGTTAATTAATTCAAAGCTAAATAAAAAATGCAGCTTTTAAGTTTTTGCCATTTATAAAGGCGCAATTTAACATTTTTTGTATTAATCGTCTCAGAAACGTTTATTAATAATCCAGGTTCTATCTATTATATACGCTAAAAAAAAATAAACTATCCAGTAGCCTGAATAATTTCTTAGGGCAGGTAACCCGGTATCGCCGCGGCCGGCTTTTCCCTTAAGTTCCGCGCCAATTTTGGTCAGCACTCCTTATTTCAGATAACCGGTAATCAATCCGGCCGTTTTTGCCGAAGCACCCGGTTTCCCCATCAGTAAAAGCAGTTCGTCATAATGTTTTAACATCGCCTCCCGTTCTGCTCCTGCTATAATCAAATCAAGTTCGGCTTTTACTTTTTGTGTGTTGCAATCTTCCTGGATCAGTTCGGTAACGATTTTTTTGTTTACGATCAGGTTCACCAATGAGATGAACTTAATTTTAACCAATAGCCGTGCAATGGCTATAGAAATGGTACCGCCTTTATAAACCACTACCTGCGGCACTTTAAATAAAGCGGTTTCCAGCGTTGCCGTACCCGAGGCAACAATTGCAGCATGCGCATGGTGCAATAGGTTATAGGTTTGGTTAAAAAGCAGTTTTACTTTTTCATCTCCGGTAAACTGCCGGTAATAGGCTTCGGTAAAGTTTGGGGCAGCAGCAATGGCAAATATATAATCCGGGTAATGTGCGGTAATGCTTAGCATTACCGGCAATAAACGCTCTATTTCCTGCCTCCTGCTGCCAGGCAACAGGGCTATAATTTTTTCATCTCCAAGCTGGTGCCCGTTGCGAAAATCCCGATCTGGTGTAAACTGCGCAATTTCATCCAATAAGGGGTTGCCTACATAATCTACCTTCATGCCCCATTCTTTATAAAAATCCACTTCAAAAGGCAGGATGCAGAACATATGGTCAACAACCTTTTTAATTTTCAGTACCCGTTTCTGGTTCCAGGCCCAAACCTTGGGCGAGATATAATAACATACTTTTATGCCATTGGCTTTTGCAAATTCGGCTATTTTTAAGTTAAAACCCGGAAAATCGATCAAAATCAACACCTCAGGTTTCCATCTCATTATATCTTCCTTACACGCCTTCAGGTTTTTAAAAATGGTACGCAGATTTAAAACAACCTCGGTAAAACCCATAAAAGCCATATCGGCATAGTGTTTAACCAGTCCTCCCCCTTCGGCTTCCATTTTATCGCCGCCAAAATACCTGAACACCGCTTCGCCATCCTCCGCTTTTAGGGCTTTCATTAAATTGGCACCATGTAAATCGCCTGAGGCTTCGCCGGCTACGAGGTAGTATTTCATGTTTATATTTTTTTAAATCGTCATTGCGAGGAGGCACTACAGCCTGTCCCGACCTTTCGGGGAAGCAATCTTTTATGCTATTATTTATTTCCCGATCTACCTTTTCTTAGAAAGATTGCTTCACCCAGCCCGCAATTCTCTCCTTCAGTTCGCAATGACCACCGTTTCTATCTAAAAAACTTTATACGCAAAAAACACAAAAGCGCACAAAAAAGTGGCAGCCAATATGCCCCTGCCAATGTTTTCTTTATTGTATTTAAAAAATGTTTGCATGGTATAAGCGTTTACCGCAATACCACCAATATACAACAGATCGGCTTTGGCCAATGATGCCACCTGGTGGATAACATACCAGGCAATAGCACAGCACATGGCCGGTACCAGTAAACCAATGCCCAGGCCAATCCACACTGAATTATTCAATTTTCTTAAGCGTTCCATTATTGCAGCTAACCTAAATTTAGGCCATCGGGTGCACTCACCTTGCTGCCTGCAGCTTTCGAATCACGGCCACCTATAAAGTCCCAACTGTTTAAGGCCTGTATGGCATGGTGTGCCGTTAAATCAAACTGCACCGGCACAACCGAAACATAACCATGCTCCAATGCCCAAACATCGGTATCTTCTCCTTTATCAAAATTTTCGAAAACACCGGTCAGCCAATAGTACGGCCGTTTGTAAGGGTCTGTCCGCTCATCAAACTCTTCCATCCATTTGGCATTGGCCTGGCGGCAAACCTTAACACCCTTTAAGTGTTCACCCTTCGGAAAATTCACATTTAAAAGGGTACCTGCCGGCAAACCGTTGGCCAGAACCTGCTCACAGATATTTTTAATGTATTTTTTGGTATGGCTAAAATCGGCATCGGCCGCAAAATCATCGAGCGAGAAACCAATGGAAGGAATTTTTTCTATCGCCCCCTCTACCGCTGCAGACATCGTGCCCGAGTACAGCACATTAATGGAATTATTTAAACCGTGGTTAATGCCCGAAACACATAAATCGGGTTTTTTGCCCTTAAAAATCTTGTTTACGGCAAGTTTAACACAATCAACCGGGGTGCCGCTGCATTTGTACATCTCTACCCCACCGTAAAGGTCAACCTTATCAAAACGGATCGGTTTGCCTATGGTAATGGCATGCCCCATTCCGCTCTGCGGGCTATCGGGCGCCACCACCACCACATTGCCCAGTTCCTGCATTACTTCCATCAGGTTTTTTATTCCTGTAGCGGTAATCCCGTCGTCATTTACCACTAAAATAGTTGGTTTTGTGCCGTGTTTTGTCATGCCGGTAAAAATACAGATTATAATTTCAAGGCACAATAAACCAGCATCGATATGCCAAAATCATTTATTCCTGACTTTTTAGTTTAGAAATCAAAATTATTTCTTTCCCTGCAATAAAGCCATTATATTTGAGCAAATAACTTATTAAAAATGAATGCTGTATTTAACCCCGGCGTAAAGCCTCAAATACTTATTCATTGTCATAAACCAAAAACAAATCAATGAAATTTAAATTATTTACTTTGGCTTGTTTTCTCATTACGGGTGCAGCGGCCATGGCGCAAACCACCTACCAATGGAAAACAGGAACCTCTGGCGGTTACAATTACAAATATGTAACCAACGATCCGACCAAAACCCGTTTTTACACCTTAAAAAACGGTTTAACGGTTATCCTATCTCAAAACAACAAAGAGCCCAATATTACCTACAAAATGGCAGTAAGGGCGGGCAGTAATACCGATCCGCGTACCAATACCGGACTGGCCCACTACCTGGAGCACCTGTTGTTTAAAGGAACCGATAAGTTTGGTACCTTAAATTATGCCAAAGAGAAACCGCTTTTAGATAAAATCGAAGCCCTTTACGAAACCTATACCAAAACCACCGATCCGGCCAAACGTAAAGAAATTTACAAGGAAATTGATAAAACCTCGGGCGAGGCCTCCAATTATTCTATCGCCAATGAGTACGATAAAATGATGAAATCCATCGGCAGTAACTCTACCAATGCACATACCTCGGTAGAAGAAACCGTTTACGAGGAAGACCTTCCATCAAACGCCATTGATAAATTCCTGGCTGTACAGGCAGAACGTTTCCGCGCACCGGTTTTCCGTATCTTCCATACCGAGCTGGAAGCCGTTTACGAAGAAAAAAACATCGGTATGGATAACGATGGCCGTAAAATGTACGAGAAAATGCTGTATGCCCTTTTTCCAACCCACAACTACGGGCAACAAACCACCATTGGTACCATTGAGCATTTAAAAAACCCTTCATTGGTCGAAATCAGAAAATATTACAACAAATATTATGTGCCCAACAACATGGCGCTGATTATGAGCGGTGATATCAATTACGATCAGCTGATCAAAAAAATCGACAAAGATTTTGCCTACATGGTTCCTAAACCGCTTGCCCTTTACAACCCGGCGCCAGAGAAACCTTTAACACAGGTACAAAAGGTTGATATTTATGGCCCAAGTGCCGAAAACCTGTACATTGCCTACAGGGGTTTTGCCCAAAATACCCGCCAGAGTTTACTGCTGGATCTGATCGGAAGCATCTTATCAAACGGCAAAGCAGGTTTAATGGATATCAACATCAACAAACAACAAAAAATGTTGCGTGCAGGTGCGGGTTACAACTCCATGAAAGATTATGGCATGTTCATTTTATCGGGGTCGCCAAAAGCCGGACAAAGTTTGGAAGAGGCACAAAAATTATTGTTAGAGCAGGTAGAACTGCTTAAAAAAGGCGAGTTTGACGAAAGCCTGATCAAAGCTACCGTAGCCAATATCAAATTTGCCGAATTACAGGGTTTTGATAATAACGATGTACGTGCCAACGCCACCATGAATGCCTTTATCTTAAACCGCGGTACCGAGTGGGATAAAATGCTCGCCTCAACCGATGATATGGGCAAAGTAACCAAAAAAGAGATTGTAGATTTTGCCAATAAATTTTTCATCAATAACTATGTAGTGGTTTTAAAACACAAAGGTGAAGATAAAAGCATCATCAAGGTAGAAAAACCGGCCATTACAGCAGTAAAAACCAATACAAACGAAGTTTCGCCATTTACCAAAAGCATTATTGATGCGCCGGTAAAACCTATTGCCCCTAAGTTTTTAGATTACAGCAAAGACCTTAATTTTGGTAAAGCCGGTATTGCTGATGTAATTGCCATCCAAAACACCGAAAACGGTATTTTCCGCATGAGTTACCGTTTCGATATGGGTGCTTACAACTACAAATTGTTGCCTTACGCAGCGCAATACTTATCATTCCTCAGTACCGATAAATATTCGGCCGAAGAGATCAGCAAGGCCTTTTATAACATTGCCTGCAGCTACAGCCTTAACGTAGGTAATGATGTAACCACGGTTTCCATTACCGGTTTACAGGAAAATTTCGATAAAGCAGTAGCTTTGGTTGAAGATGTGCTTGCCCATTGCAAACCAAACGAAAAAGCACTTGAAGATTTAAAAGGCCGCTTGTTAAAATCGAGAGAGAATGCCAAACTGAATAAATCTTCCATCCTGGGCGGTTTAATGAGTTATGCACAATATGGTGCCGATAATCCTTTTAATTATGGCTTAACCAATGATGAGATCAAAAACATGAAATCGGCTGATCTGATTTACCTGTTGCATAACCTTACCAATTACAAACACACCATTACCTATTACGGCCCTAAAACGCTAACGGCATTTTCTGCTGATATTGTAAAGGCACACCCTTTGGCCAAAGAATTTACTGATGCCGCGCCGATCAAAAAATTTGCCTATACCAAAACTGATTCGAACAAGGTTTACTTTGCCGATTACGATATGGTACAGGCCGAAATCCGCTGGATACGCAACAGCGGTTTGTACGATCCGGCCAATGCCGCTAAAATTGCTTTGTTCAACAATTATTTTGGTGGTGGCATGGGGTCAATTGTATTCCAAACCATCCGCGAATCCAAAGCGCTGGCTTACTCTACCTTTGCGGTATATTCATCGCCAAACAGTAAAGATAAAGAGAATACCATTGTGGCTTACGTAGGTACACAGGCCGATAAAATGAACGAGGCGGTAGCCGGCATGAACGATCTGTTAATCACCTTACCAGAGTCTGATAAATCATTCGCCCTATCGAAAGCCAACTCTTTAAACGGCATCGAAACCAGCCGCATCACTAAAGATGATATTATTGCCAGCTACCTGGCCGATAAAAAATTAGGTTTCGATCACGATTCGCGCATTGATGAGTACGCCAACCTTAAACCGCTTACTTTTGCCGATATCAAATCGTTCCACCAGAGCAACCTTTCGGGCAAACCTTACAACTATTGTATCGTAGCTTCCGAAAAGAAAATCAACATGGCCGATGTAGCCAAATTTGGCCCGGTAACCAAATTAACCTTAGAACAGATTTTCGGATACTAAGAAGGTTGAAGGTAAAAAGGTTGAGGGTTGAAGGTAAAACCCAAAGCTGAAAAACAAAAAAGCGGTTCCCGGAAACGGGGATCGCTTTTTTGTTGGGCTTTTTGTTAACAAAAATTTGTTATAATTATTATGCGGCCCCCGTTGTACTGTTCTCCATTATCTTAACCGGGAGATCTATTCTTTGCTAATTTAAATAACGTAAGTACACGCCAATGCACTAAAGTGAGCCGTGCCAACCGTAGCGGGCAGGGCAAAAGCAGGCACAGGCCGGCAGCCTGCTTTGGGGCAACATAACCAGAAATACCCTAAATATTTACCCTAAAAAAACCCATTGTTTACCTTTTAGGTAAGCAATGGGTAACCAATAGGTAACCAATAGGTAAACAATAGGTAACCAAAGGGTAAAGAATAGGTAAGCAAAGGGTAACCAAGGGGTAAGCCTGGTACCAGTGTCCTATACTGTCCTATACTGGAATAAGTTTACAGTAAAAAGTCTTATTACTGATTTGTGTTTACTATCGAATTTGTTTTTACTGTGTTGGGTTTACAATGTTATGTTTTCTTCCTGATACTTGTTTACATGGGTTTGATTTATTTTATTTTGATTTACTTTTTGCCCATTGTGTGTATTTTCTGGTGTTAGGTAGTTGCAACTTGCATGTAGCCTTAGGTTATTATATTTATAGATTGCATGGTCTATTGCTGCACTGGCTTGGCTATGTGACTTAAAGGTCTGGTAGAGATCAAATTCTGTTTTAAGTATTCCATTGACCCGCTCAGCGATGGCATTATCATAAGGGCTACCCGTCTGGGTCATACTGATTCTGATTTTCTTTTTTTTGAGTTGTCCAACATAATCATCACAACAATACTGCGTTCCCCTGTCAGAATGGTGTATCAATTTGCTTTCTGGATATAGTCTGGACAGTACCGCCTTATCAAGTGCTTTTAGGCAACCCGAAGCTTTCAGGTTTGTGGATAGATAATGGCCAACTATCTTTCTTGAGTATGCATCTGTAATTAGGGACAGATAGGTAAAACCGCTCATCGTAGTGATGTAGGTAATATCGCTCACCCATATTTCTTCCGGCCGTTCCGCGTGCCTGCGCTGCACCAGATCTGGATGTATCCGGTATCTGTGAAATGAATTGGTTGTTACCGCATACCGTTTTCCAGTCTTTATTAGCATACCATTTTCACGGACAAGTTCAAATACAGCATCTCTGCCCATAGCTATCCCTAAGGTCTGTAAGAACCCATTATTGAGTTCTTTATAAAGCTTAATGCAACCTGTTTTTGGCAGATCATTTCTGATCTCTTTTATTCTTTGAAGTACGATGTGTTCCTGAAAGGACTGAAGTTCTGATCTTTTAACATGGTTGTACCAGGCCTGTCTGGTATAGCCAAATACCCGGCAGAGATTATCAATACTGTAATATCGGCGTGTTCCGCGTAGTTCCGCCATCACTTGGTAGCAGCTTTTTTTTTAAGATCAGTGTTATACTCATGGTTGGCCATCGCAATAACTTTTTCAAGTGCGGCAATCTTCAGCTCTGCAAGCGCTAATTTTTTCTCAAGTGCTCGTTGATCTGCGGAACTGTTGGCGCATAGTTCCTGCTCAGGTGGGTGTTGATCCATAGTGGCGATCTGGTTTTCTTTGTACCAATTTACGAAACGATATACGGATTTTTCGGCAAGTCCATATTTTTTCTCAATTTGCGATTGGCTGAACGATCCATCCAGATATTCTAATGCAACCTGGATTCGGAAACTATCAGAATGGATAGATTCACGACCACCCTTACCTTTAAGTGCTTTTGCTCTTATCATAATGTTTTTTCCTTTTGAAAAACTTTCTATGTAAACTTTTTTTAGGAAGGGACAAAACAACAGGTAAAGCAGGAGTAAAGCAGGGGTAAACAAACCCGGCATTTTTATTCATAAAATCTGGTTATCCATCAGTGTTACTGATCCGGCAACTTGATAGCTTACCAGGTACATCGAGGATACCTGGGGCAGCATGTTATTCCGTTTTTCCGTCATCCGATGGCTATCGTCATCCCCGCGCAGGCGGTGATCTTAAAGCCCTTTGCTAAAGCATTAAGGTTCCCCATTAAATGGGAAATGACGATGTATCGACGTCAGTATTTTTGTTATAGATTCTTTGTTTTACCGCTCGTTCTGGGGCATACCGGTTAGGGCAATAATATCTTCAGGCAGCGGCAGCGCATACCTTTTATCATTGGGCGTTAAGGTGTAAACCGTTCCTGCTATGCTGCGTTTCAGCACAATATTACCACCTTCGGCATTTAAACGTTTAACATCCATCCACCGCAACCCCCGCATCACCAGTTCCTTTCTTCTTTCGCTTAGCACCATGTTCAGTGCGGTAGCTTTGTCGCTGGCCACCAATGGCACAAATGTTCCGGTTTTAAACCTGGCCACCAAAAGTTTGTTCAGCGTTTGCATACCCAGCGCTGTTTTGCCGTTCCTTACCTGGCACTCGGCAAGGGTAATGTACATTTCATCAGCAGCCAGGCCAAAGAAAAGTGCGGGCTGGAAATAGGTGCCTTTAAAATAAGAAGCGCCACCGCTCTGCAAATAAAATACCTGCTTTCTTAAATCATCAGCCTGGTAGGCCTGCAAAAGCTCAGGCACAATTTTCGCCCTGGTGTTGGTTAATATGGTTGGCGGTGGAGAAAACGTGCTAAAAAGCACTTCAGGGTTAAAAAGTGCCACCGGATAAGAGGCTGCCACATTGAGTTGGTTATAATCCAAAAGCGTAGCATTGATGCGCAGGCAGGAATCGGCATAATTTTCGGCTGCCTGGTAATCGCCCATGTATAAAAAGGTACGCGCCAATAGCCCGTAGGCCACTGCCTTTGATGGCCTCGTGGCACTTAAGGCTTTTACGGGCAAAAGTGGTACCGCAGCTTTCAGATCGCTTAGTACTTTTTGGTACCCCTCCTGTACGGTAGCCCGGGTAGAGGGCGTATTAAAATCGGCACCGGGCCGCAGTGGGATACCGAGGTCTGTTGGTGAAGAAACCTGGTAAGCCTTTGCCCAAAGGCCCAGCCCCTGCAAAAAGCATTTGGCCCGGTACACCAGTGCCTGCCCCTTTACATCGTTATATCTGGTATCCCTGGTTATGGTTGAGGCTTCTAACCCCTCCAGTACGGCATTACAGGCATATACCGCTTTGTACAGGTATGCCCAATCGTTGCTGCCCGGCTCGAAAATGTTATCCTTTTGCCAGCTGTACATCCTGCGTTCATATTCGCCCGGCAGCGCGGCAAGGTCGGCATCAGTAAGGTAGTAATCATCGGCCGATATTTCTGCCGACACCAGATCTTTAGCAGTCAGCACACCGAAATTATCCATCAGTGCCTGAAAATCGGTCAGTGTGGAGGGGATCACCAGGCGCTGATCGGGTTTTTCATCTAAAAGTTTTTGGCAACCTAAAATTGCATTGGCAAAAACAGCTAGTAACAGCCAAAATCCAAAAATATTTCTCTTTTTCATATCCATCAATTTTAAAGGCCCGCCCTTAAGCCGAAAGCCAGGGTTTGCCCAGGGGGTAAGTTAAAGCTACTGGTTACATACTCAGGGTCCAGGTGGTGTTTGTTGGCCCGGTAAATAATGCCAACATTGGCCAGGTTGGCAAATACGTTTAATGTTTTTA
>NZ_JBHNZK010000031.1:0-39857 GCF_042464845.1 Pedobacter sp. BG31 | reverse complement strand
TATTTGCCGCCGACTTCCTTCAGATTCGCAGTCACCCACGACACCCTTGTCTTTAGCTAACACTTCCTACTGCTAAGCGTGTTCGGGACTTTAACCCTATAGTCGATTGCCATGCCCGGCGCACCAATAAAAAAGGAGTGGCATTACACCACTCCCTGCTAACCAAATATAAGAGAGAAAAAATTAATTAGAATGAATAACGGATTGTTCCACCGTAAGTTCTCGGATCGCCCAATACACCGGCGTATAAACCGGAGTTTCCGGCTGCAGCCTGTAACTGCTCATAATAATTTTTATTGGCGATGTTTCTGCTCCAAACAAACAAAGAAAACTTATCGGATTTGAACCCCAGCCTGGCATTAAATAGAGCATAACCTTTAACAACCAGTACGCTTGATGGGGTAGGATTTGAAGAATATTCTGAACGGTAACTCGCATCACCGGCGATGAAATAGCGTCCCGCTCTGGTGGACAGATTACCAGGTGTACTCAGCTCTGAACCGCCTGAGATATTCCATTTAGAGATACCAGGCAACCTACCGCCGGAAGCATCTTTAAAGGCAACCTGGGTAGCCACGCCGTTGATCACCTCGGTATGTCCGGTTTCTTCTAATGGTAGCGGTGCATTGGTAAATCTTGCGTATTTACCATCAAGATAGGCCAGGGCGGCATTTAAAGTTAAAAAACGTTCCAATTGATAAGTACCGTCTATTTCGAGGCCTTTTACCCTCACCTTTTCCGCATTTGATAAATAACCTCTGTTTACGCCCAGCTGCGGCGATTGCACATTGGTCTGATAATCTTTAATGTCCGTATTAAATAAACTGATATTGACAATGGCACCTTTGAGCGGCTTCGTTTTCGCACCAAGCTCATAATGCTGAACGTACTCCGGTTTAACAACAGCTACAGATAAATCTGCTGCTCCCGTTGAGGTAGTTGGCAAACCGCCTACGTTAACACCCACCGGTTTGTAAGCGGTAGAAAAAGTTCCGTAAACATTTAAGTTATGGCTTGGGCGATAAGAAACGGTGAAGTTACCAGATAAATTGTTGTTATCTACCTTAGTAGAGAACTGCTGATTGGCATATACGGCTGCTTTGAGTGCTAATAATGTCGCATCAGTGGTTTGTAAACCTCCATACGTTACCCGATCATAATCAACATCTTTTTTATCATAGGTATACCTTAAACCTGGCAATACATGCAGGTTTTTTAAAACTTCCCAGTCAACCTGCGCAAAAACTGCCGCACTTAACGATTTAATAACAGAGTTGGTTTTAATACCAAAACCATCCAATAAACCCGGTGTGGAGTATAAAGCCTGACTACCGGTATTGCTGGTTTGTACAAAACGCCATTGATCTTTACCTACTTCTTCTGTTTGTGCCAAACCTTTTAAATTCTGACCCAGAAAATAAACGCCCACTACCCCACTTAATTTCTCGGAAATATTGCCTGCGTACCTGACTTCCTGAGAGTATTGATCGTGACGGGAATTGCCCTGCGATTTGGTCAATGCTGCCACTTCAGAAAAATCCCTGTCGTTGGTGGGATCCCAGTTCCAGAATCGCCAGGCCGTAGTTGAAGTAAGTGTTCCATTCCCAATTTTATAATCAACATTTAACGAGATCCCACCGATGGATTGGTTATGTCTCCAGGGCGTATTGGTATTGATTTCTCTTGAAAAAGGATCTATTTTAGGTTGTTGATAGCCTAAATCAGAAATAATTCTGGCATATTGGCGATACGCACTTCTTTCGGTTGTAGTAACGCCGGCAATTACCAATGGGTAACCTGCCGGATGCTGAATGCTTACATCGCCACTTAACAACACCTGCAATTTTTCGGAAGGGGTATAATATAACTGACTTTTCAGTCCGAGGTTGTTCTGTCCGCTATACCTGCGTTCTTCCCTGGTATTCCAGATGGTACCATCACGTTGCGTACCCGAAATTGAAATCTTTGCAGCGAGATCTTTTGCCAGTGCACCAGAAACTGATGTTTTGGCCTGAATAAAATTATAATTCCCGACACTCAATTCTATTTTTGCGCTCGGCGTTAAAGTAGGTTTGCTCGTGGTGATGTTAAAAGCACCAGCCGTGGTATTTTTGCCAAATAAGGTACCTTGAGGACCACGTAAAATTTCGATCTGATCAATATCAAGAAAATCGGTAGAAGTAGCGGCCGGGCGGGCATGATAAACGCCGTCTACATAAAAACCTACGCCAGGATCGATACCATCATTGGTTAAACCAAAGGTAGAACCTAAACCCCTGATGTTTAGGGTAGTGTTCCTCGCATTCGAGGCGTACAACTGTACCGAAGGGACCAATTCCTTTAAACGGTTCACGTTAAATGCACCTGCATTTTCGGCTGAACGTCCACCAATAACAGTAATTGGAATCGGTACATCCTGTAAAACCTCCGAACGCCTTCTGGAAGTTACCACAATTTCATCAAGCAATGCATTTTCCACCAAAACCAATTCTATTGGCGTATTCTCAACTTTTAGTATCTGAAAATCCTGTGGTTTATAACCTACAGCGCTGACCTGAAGGTAGAAAGGTGTTTCCTGTTTTACATTGATGCTAAAAGCGCCGTTTTCATCGGCTACCACAGCCTGGTTGGTTCCCCTTACCTTTATCGTTGCGTTGGCGATAGTAGTACCGTTGGTTGTTTTAATAATTCCTGTAACCGGACTTTGGGCAAAAGCAAATCCCGCCGAGATTAAAAATGAAAATAAAAAAAGTAAAATTTTGTTCATAATGGTGTGAATGGTTGGTTTAAGCATTATTGATTAACGAGGTAATTGCGAATGTGTGACTACTAATTCCAGAAGGCTACAACAGCTATGCGAACACGTTTTTCGACTGATTTTCATATTATTATATAAAATCTATAGATTTAGTAGGCAAATATATTAAAAAATATTAACTGCCAAATTTTATTTCGTGATTTTATAAAATAGACCTATAGGTTTATCATGAAAGAATCCTGAAATAAATCCGATAGCTATCGGATCAGATTGACGATTAGCACCAAAAAAAACGGGGCGATCGTAACCGATGCCCCGTTTTTTTATTCTTAAAATATTTGAGTATTTATTTACCTTATACCCTAAGCCCCATACCCTAAACCTTATCTGGTATAATTAGGTGCCTCTTTGGTAATGGTGATATCATGCGGGTGACTTTCGCGCATGCCTGCAGCGGTAATCTGTACAAACTGCGCTTCCTGTAAGGCTTCAATATTGGCTGCTCCACAATAGCCCATACTTGCCCGTAAACCACCAATATATTGGTACATTACTTCAGCAAGGGTGCCTTTAAACGGCACGCGACCAACAATACCTTCAGGAACCAGTTTTTTAATGTCATCTTCCACATCCTGGAAATAACGGTCTTTAGAACCTTGCTCCATTGCTTCAATCGAACCCATTCCACGATATGATTTAAATTTACGTCCTTCGTAAATAATGGTTTCACCTGGCGATTCTTCTACTCCAGCAAATAAAGAACCTGCCATTACGGTGCTTGCACCTGACGCAATTGCTTTTGCAATATCTCCTGTATGTTTAATTCCACCATCTGCAATAACAGGTACTCCTGTGCCTTTTAGTGCTTTGGCACATTCGTAAACAGCATATAATTGAGGAACACCAACTCCGGCAATGATCCTGGTGGTACAGATAGAACCGGGACCAATACCAACCTTAACGGCATCTGCACCGGCATCTGCTAAAAACTTGGCAGCTGCACCTGTAGCAATATTACCGACAATCACCTGTAAGTCAGGATACTTTGCTTTAACTTCTTTTAATTTATCTACTACCCCTTTGGTATGGCCATGAGCTGTATCGATCGTAATGACATCAACACCAGCATGCACCAAAGCATCAACCCGTTGTAGAGTATCAGCAGTTACCCCCACCGCAGCGCCTACTCTCAAACGGCCATGCTCATCTTTACAGGCTACCGGGTAATTTTTAACTTTTGAAATATCTTTAAAGGTAATTAACCCGCTTAAGTAACCATCTTTGCTCACAACTGGAAGTTTCTCAATTTTATGGTTCTGAAGAATTTCCTCTGCCTGAACCAAGGTAGTTCCTTCCGGAGCAATGATTAAATTTTCTTTAGTCATTACTTCAGAAATTGGCCGCTTCATATCCTTTTGGAAACGTAAGTCCCTGTTTGTGATAATGCCAACCAGTTTATTATCGCTACTTACCACCGGAATACCACCTATTTTATGCTCCTTCATGATCTTGAAGGCATCAGCAACCACAGCTGTTTCCAATAAAGTTACGGGATCTTTGATCATACCGCTTTCCGAACGCTTAACCTTGCGTACTTCGGCAGCCTGTCTATCGATCGTCATGTTTTTGTGTAACATGCCTATCCCGCCATTCTGCGCAATGGCAATCGCCAGTTCAGCTTCGGTTACGGTATCCATCGCAGCAGAAATCAATGGAACATTAAGTTTGATTTTTTTTGTTAGAAAAGTGGTTGTATTTACTTCACGGGGCAGAATTTCAGAGTATGCGGGTACCAATAGTACATCATCATACGTTAAACCTGTGGCAATAAACTTTGTGGAATCGAGTTGCATAGCAAATAAATTAGGATTTATTATTTGCCAGGCAAAGATACGAAAATCGAACGGAAATTAAAGCGTAAAGTTAAAAATGCTTAAATATTGAGTTCTTCTGACAATTACATCAATCAGATTAACGAGAATGATGCGGCTGATTTAGTCTGATTGGCACCGAAAAAATTTTAAATAATTCGGATAATTATGATATAATTGCACCAACCAAAAAACTAATTTTATACATGCAGAAAAATGCTCTCAGATTTCTGACTCTAATGCTATGCTTTGGAGTGAGTACCCTTTATGCCCAAAACAATCCACCCGTAAAAAGAGAATTCAAGTTTGGTAAAATTGCACCGGCAGAATTCGAAGTAAAAGCTTCGGGCCAAGACTCTTCAGCCTCCGCGATAAAGCTGTTTGATGTTGGCGATTGCTATTTTGAATATAGCAATAACGGCGGTTTTATTTATGTTTTTGAACGACACATCCGTTATAAAATTTTAAATAAAAACGGCTATGATCTGGCTAACTTCAATGTTGAACTTTATAAAAGCAGTAATTCTGCAAAAGAAGACCTCAGTTTTATGGATGCTGCAACCTATAATATGGTTGATGGCAAAATAATGACCAGCAAACTAAATAAAGATGCCAAGTTTACCGAGGCATTCAACAAAAACTATATAATCAAAAAATTTGCGTTGCCCAATGTCAAGGAAGGATCGATTATTGAGTTTAAGTATAAAATCAAATCAGACTTCACATTTACTTTACGCGGATGGAAATTCCAATCCACTGTTCCTACACTTTGGTCTGAGTACAATGTTAGAATACCAGAATACTTTGTATACAAAAACAACGTGAGCGGATACTACCAAATCGATCATCCGGTGCATGAAACCATAAACACCTCCTACATCCCGGGTTTAACTTCGAATGCCGCTTACGATAAATATTGTGCTGCAAATGTACCGGCCCTAAAAGAGGAACCATATGTGACCACAATGGATGATTATACACCCAAAATAGAATTTGAACTTCGTGGCACCCAATTTCCGGGAGAAATGTATCAGGATTTTAACGGCTCCTGGCCAAAAATCATTAAAGGCTTAGCTGAAGATGAAAATTTTGGTGGCTTTATTAACAAAAACGGTTATGCCAAATCAGTACTGCCAGGTATCCTGAAAGGTGAAAAAGATACCCTTACCGCAGTGAAACTTCTTCTGAATTATGTTAAAAATAATTTAAAATGGGATAAGCAATACTCAAAGTATGCCAGCGAAACCAACCCAAAAACTATTTTCGAAAAGAAAACAGGCTCATCTGCAGATATCAACCTTGCCCTGTTAAGTTTATTAAAAGAAGCCAGGATTGAGGCCTTCCCTGTCCTCCTCAGTACAAGAGAAAACGGCGAACATCCGGGTTATCCGTTGGTATCGGCATTCAATAACGTAATAGCGGTTACGCAGATACAGAATAGCCTGTATTTTCTGGATGCGACAGACAAGGATCTGCCCGCTGGTATGTTAGACTACGAAAATTTGAGTCACCAGGGATTTTATATTGATTTAAAAAATACATCAGGCAACTGGCTTTCCACAGAGCCGAGTGTTTCTAGCGAAAAAATATTTGTATACAGTATGGTTTTAGACAAAGACCATAAGTTAACCGGACAGATCAGCCAATATTCAAAAGGTTATGCAGCACTAAGTCTTCGAAATAGATATAGAAAAACAAATAACGAGGCTGAGTTTATTAAAGACTTCAAAAAAGATAAAACCGGGCTCGAAATATCGGCATATAAGATCGATAATCTGGATAATCCGGATGAATTATTAACCGAAAGCATGGACGTTGTGATCGAAGATAACGTTGAAGAAGCTGGCAACCTGGTGTATTTTACCCCCCTGCTATTTGAAAGAACAAAAGAGAATTTATTTAAGCTGGAGCAACGCAAATTTCCAGTTGATTTTGCCTATCCATTTAAAGAAAACTACCGCATTACGGTAAAATTCCCTGATGATTATGAAATAGATAAACTTCCTAAAGGAGGCATTTATAAACTTCAGGAAGACAAGGGTACCTTTGCCATTAACTATGTAATAGAAGGTAAAACCCTGATGGTAAAAAGTGCCATTAGCCTGAATAAATCGCTCTACACATCAGAAGAATATTTCGATCTGCAAGCATTATTTAAAGCCGTGGTTGAAAAGCAGGCCGAACAAATCGTATTTAAAAAGAAAGTATAATGAAGTATTATTTTAGTTTGCTATTCGCTGTTGCGTCTATTAATACCACATTTGCGCAGACGGATTACGATGTGGCGAAAATTTCTGAAAGCCTGAAACATGATGCTGTAGCCGTAGTAAGAAACGAAGAATCCTTTTTCGATGTTAAAGGACTGGGCGCGGCAAGAATGGATTATAAAGTAGCCATAACCATTTTGAATAAAGCCGGTGAACCATATGGTGAAATGGCTGAAGTTTACGATAAATTCAGCAACATATATAACATTAAGGCTGCCCTTTACGATGCTGCAGGAAAAAAAGTAAAAGACTATAGAAGTTCAGACATTAAAGACCAAAGCCTGATTTCGAACTTTTCGATTTTCGAAGACAACAGGCTTAAGCTTTTAAAATTTGTCAGCATAACCTATCCTTATACTATAGAATACAGCTTCAGCCAGGACTATAACGGATTGCTTTCTTTTCCGTCATGGCGCGACCTTAAAGGTTTTGGCATATCGGTTGAAAAATCTGCCTACACAATTCAAAAGGCAAAAAATTACAAGATGAAGTACATTACCAGCTCAAATTTACCGACAGACTCGGTAATTAACGGTGAAAAATTACAGTACAGATGGAAAAGTTCCAATGTTGCTGCAGTTACTGAGGAGCCTCTGAGCACAGGCCTTGATAATGTTTCTTCATGGGTTAAAGCTTCTCCTAATGAGTTTGAATTCGATGGCTCAACGGGAAATTTTGATAACTGGAAAAATTTTGGTTCATGGATTTTCAATTTAAATCAGGGAGGGAATAAACTTCCCGAAGCAACCAGGTTGATGGTGCAGAACCTGATCAAAGATGCCAAAACGCCAAAAGAAAAGATCAAAATTTTATACAACCACCTGCAGCAAAATACCCGTTATGTTAGTGTGCAATTAGGAATCGGTGGATTCAGACCAATTTTAGCCGAAAAGGTTGCGCAGGTAAATTACGGCGATTGTAAAGCGCTTTCCAATTATATGAAGGCCTTGTTAAACGAAGCAGGAATCGCCTCGAATTTAATTGTAATCGGAAACGATATGCCTAGTTTAAATCTGAATTACTCCAGCATGGGGCAGGCAAACCATATGATTTTATGCGTTCCACTTGAAAAAGACACGACATTTTTAGAATGCACCAGTCAATTTAAACCCATGGGATTTATCGGCTATGGCAACTCTGACAGGAATGTACTGATGGTGACTGAGGATGGAGGAAAGATTGTGCATACCCCGGCTTACCATGCCAGAGAAAATTATCAGAACCGAAAAACCAAAATTACGCTGGCAGAAGACGGTACAGCTACCTCCGAAATTAAGGCTACCTATGGTAACGCACAGTTTGAAGAAAATTTTTCGATGACATTGATGGAACCTGTTGATCTCCGCAAAAAAATAATTGAAAACAGTTCTATTCCGGTAGCAGAACTTATTAGCTACAAATATATGCAGCCAGATAAAACGGTTCCGCTACTTACTGAAGAAATTAATTTTAAAACCAACCCCTTATTAACCAAAGGTGGAGATAAGTTGTTTTTGTTGGTTAACCAGATTAACCGCCGCGAGAGCGTTCCGCTTAAAGTAGAAGGGAGAAAAACATACTTCGCTGTTCCATTCAGTTATCATGATGATGACGAAATTAACTACATCTTACCAAAAGGATACCAGGTAGAATTTATTCCGAAAGACATCACAATCAACTCTGAATTTGGATCGTACACTGCGAAATTTAGTATCAAGGATAACATGATCGTTTACAGCCGCACACAAACCATGAACAATAAAAAGTATCCGCCAGAAAAATATGGCGAATACGTAGATTTTTATAAAAAGATTTACCAGGCTGATAAACAAAAAGCTATCTTAACTAAAACTTTATAAATCGCAATGATTACTGAAAACCAATATTTTAATAGCAACGTTAAATCGTTAGGCTATGAAACTACTGAAGGGAAATCGACCATTGGTGTGATCAATCCGGGAGAATATACCTTCGGTACTGCCCAAAAAGAAGTGATGCATGTGATAGAGGGCCAACTGCAGGCGCTATTACCAGATGCTACCGAATGGATAAATATTGCTGCAGGAAACCAATTCGAGGTCCCTGCAAATTCATCATTTAAAGTAAAAGCGGCTGTGAAAACCGCCTATCTTTGCCAGTATAGATAAATTTAAAAAAGCCGTCCTTTCGACCGAAACGCAGTGGATTTGAGAGATCTATATCGATAGATTTAGCTTCGCTGAGCACTTCGTAGTTCTCGACTTCGTTGCACTTCGCTCGAAATGACGGCCTCCATAGGCTTAATTTCCAATTACTTCTTCCCGATCACAACTTCTATAAAATTTTCTGTAGTAAGGTATTTATTAGCCATTACCAACAGCTCTTCAGCAGTGATTGTCTTCACTTTTTCGATGTATTTGGTATAATAATCATAATCCAGTCCTGCAAAATAAATATTTTTGAATTTGTCGGCATGTGAAAAAACGTTCTCCAGGCTGCCCAACATCGATCCCAGCATGTAGTTCCGAACCAGATCCAGTTCTGCTGCTCCAACGGGTTCATTTTTCAATAATTCGATCTCTTTGTAAATTTCTGTTAGTGCGGCTGAACATACATCTGCACCCACTTCGGTTGCAATAAACAGATAACCTGCCTGCTGTAATGAAGAAATACCAGAACCAATTCCGTAAGTATAACCTTTATCTTCGCGGATGTTGTTCATTAAACGCGAACCAAAATACCCGCCTAAAATTGTGTTCAACACCTGAAGCCCGCAAAAATCCTCATGTTTGCGGTTTATAGCCAACTGGCCTATTCGGATTGCCGATTGTAATGCATCTGGCTTTTCGGTATAAAGCACTTTTTTTTCAGTGGGCGTAAAACTAAAGTTATTTTTTATGGCATCACTTTTTTCCCAATCGCGGCCAAAAAAATCATTTAAAAGCTTAAATCCAGCATCATCGAACTTACCTGATATCACTATGGTGCAGTTGTTCGGAGCATAAGCAGCTTTAAAATAATCAAGGAGATCTTCACGTTGTAAGGCATCGTAATGGGCTGCTTTGATATTGACGCCATAAGCGGTATCGCCAAACAAAGCATTGGCAAATTCCTTTCTGGAAAGAATATCATTCTTTTTCAGGTTAACCTGTAACTTCTGCTTCTGGTTCTGGATATAAATATCAAGTTCATGCTGAGGAAACTGGCTTTCTGATAAAACATCTTTTACAACCGGTAATACCGAATGTAAATGTTTATTCAACGTGTACAATGTTACCGAAGATTGATCCTGTACATATTCTGTTTGAAAAAATGCACCATAAAAATCAATTTTTTCAGCTATTTCCCTTGCGGATAATTGATTTGTTCCGTTGTTGATTAATGCGCTTACCGCAATGGCCTGCAATGGTTTTTCCAGGTTCCAGTTAACATTATCAAAAATAAATTCAATCCGTACCAGATCCTGTTCTCCGGAATAAATGGTATAAACGGGTACACCATTATCCAATACCTGTTTTTGCGGATGGATAAATTTTATGGTAGATACCTGCTTAAAATCAGGTGCCTGTTGTCTGTTAAGCATTTTCTTCGGTTAAATAATATAAAGTAGATGATGATTTAGGATTAAAAGTTTCGTTAGATATCCGTTTGATATCTTCTGCGTTTACTTTTAGGAACTCTTCGGTTTCACTGTTCAATATGGCGGCATCGCCCAACAGCTCATAGTAGGCCAGATTCATTGCTTTATCCAGCAGGTTCATCTCAGAAAAAACAAGTACCGATTCTACCTTATTTTTCACTTTAGTTAACTCCGTTTCTGAAACAAGTTCGGTTTTTAACTTCTCAAGTTCAGCCCAGATGGCTTTTTCTGCCGCTTCGACTGTTATACCTTTCACCAGTTTACCCTCTATAATGAAAAGCCCCGGATCTAAACTGCTCGAAATATAAGCATTGATATCGCTAAAAAGTTGCTGTTCCTTTAAGAGGCTATTGTATAAACGCGAAGACTGGCCCCGCGATAAAATATCTGACAATAAATCAAAAGCGTAATAATCTCCGCTTAATCGTCCGGGCATTTTAAAAGCCATGTAAATCGCATTTAACGGGACATTAGCCTTAACTGTTTCTTTTCTGGCTTCGGTTTGCGGATCTTCCTGAACTAAATTCCGGTTATATTTCTCACCTGCAGGAATCGGTTCGAACCATTTTTCGGCCAGTTTCTTTACATCGGCTGTTTTCACATTTCCGCCAACAACTAAAATTGCGTTTTGCGGCGTATAATGTTTCTTAAAAAATGATTTTACATCATCCATTGTGGCATTTTCGATGTGCGAAAGCTCTTTACCTATCGTTGCCCAACGGTAAGCATGCTTCTGATAAGCCAGCGGACGTAATTTTAACCAAACATCGCCGTAAGGCTGGTTAAGATAACGCTGTTTAAATTCCTCACTTACCACATTTCGCTGGGTATCAAGGCTCTTTTCAGAGAAAGCCAGGCTCAGCATCCGATCGCTCTCTAACCAAAAAGCAGTTTCGATATTTTCTGCTGGCAAAGTGATGTAATAATTGGTAATATCGTTACTCGTAAAAGCGTTGTTTTCTCCCCCTACGCGTTGTAAAGGTTCGTCGTAACTGGGAATGTTTATCGATCCACCAAACATTAGGTGCTCGAATAGATGAGCAAAACCTGTTTTTTCGGGGTCCTCATCCCGGGCACCAACATCATATAAAATATTTAAAACTGCCATTGGCGTTGTTGCATCTTCATGCACCAAAACTTTTAACCCATTGGTCAGTGTAAAACGATTAAAATCTACCATAGGTGACAAAGATAATCGAATTGTTGAATTGCTAAATTGTTTACTCAATTAATCTGACGAACACGCCTTCATTTTATTTAAAAAATTCTGCAAACAAATTTGTAATTTTTTTATTACCTGTAATTATATAATTTTACAAAAATAAAACCAAAAGAAATATGCTCACCTATGCTATAATCGCGCTCGTTTTAGTGGCAACAAGTCTTTTTTTACTCAACTTTAGGAGGGAAAGCAATTGGCGCAAAAACAATAATGATACGTTTAGTTTTGTGATCTCACTAATATCCACCTTTACAGGATTGTTTATTGCCCTGGCGGTTAATACTTTTCTGGATAACATCGACAAAAAAAACAACTTAATTAAATTGTTGAACACCACTAATCTGGCGATAGAAAACTGCCAGATGAAAACGAAAGGAATGTATTTAAATACTTCCAATGCCGGACTGAATCTAACCGAAACCCTTAAGAAAACGCCTGTTGAACTACCTAAGTTATATCCGCAACTCGCAACAAATAGTTTGGTTAACGACTACTTTACACCAAATGCTTTTCAAGCCTATATTGTTTGTATAGACAATATGGAAACCTTTGTTAAAAACCTAAGCAATACCGAACAGAACAACAATGGAACGAAAATTGAGATTCTTAACCGGTATTTAAAATATTTAGAATTTGCTAAAAGTATTAACAATTTAGAAGTTGAAAGGCTCGGTGGGAACATTACTGAAGAACAGGAAACCAGTTCTTTAAAGAAAATAGTTGACCAATTTACTACGTCAAAATAACATGAAAAATATCATTATAATCTGTTTGTTAACCTTGGGTTTAGCTGCCTGCAACACAGCTACAAAAAAGGAAGAAAAAATTGATTTTACTAAATCATATGAAACAGCGGCGCTCGCATTAACCGATGCACAATTGAATTATGATGCAGCAGTAGCAAGTAAGGATACCGCAAGAATAGCAGCTGCAAAAATACAGTTGGAAACCGCCAAAACAAATTATTTAAACAGTAAAACCTATTATACTGCAAATGGGGGCATCGTAAAAGCAGAAGATGATCAATTGCTTGCCAAAGCAAATACTTCTTTGGGTAAACCCGTTAATGACACAACCACTGTGGCCACTACGGCCGGAAAGTTTATTGATAGTACCAGGGTTAATGCTGATAAAAAGGTGAAACAGGTAATAGGCGCCATTGCAACTGGTGAAAGTAAGGTTAAACAAGTTTCAGATGCAGTTGCGCTTGGTCAAACTACAGTTAAAAATAATGTTGTAAAAGCTAACGAAGGCTTAAAAAAGGTTAATGACAGTACTAAAAAGCGTTTAGAGGAAATAAAAAAACAGGGAAATGATTTGCTAAACCTGTTTAAACGTAAGGCTGATACCACTAAAAATAATTAACAATGCACTGTTTTTTTATAAAACTGTGATTATAGTGATGCTTATTTCGAGTATTTTTGCTTTATGAATACAGCCGATTTACTGCAGCGGGCGCTACATTTTGATTTTTTAACGCAAGAAGAAGGTGTATACCTATACCACCATGCCGATACTGCATCATTGATGTTTGTAGCCAATGAGCTAAGAAAAATTCAAGTCCCTAGCGGTAAAGTAACCTGGCAGATCGACCGTAATGTAAATACCACCAATGTTTGTATTGCAAACTGTAAATTTTGCAATTTCTTCCGCAGGCCTGGCCACGAAGAAAGTTATATTACCGACATTGAGACCTATAAGGTTAAAATTGAAGAAACTTTCCGTTTAGGCGGAGATCAGTTATTATTGCAGGGTGGTCATCACCCTGATCTGGGCTTGGCTTTTTATGCCGATCTATTCAAAAAGTTAAAGGAGTTATACCCCGATTTAAAACTTCATGCTTTAGGTCCGCCAGAAATTGCCCACGTGGCCAAGCTGGAAGGCATCACACATACTGAAGTATTGAAAACACTCAAAGAAGCCGGGATGGATTCACTACCGGGGGCAGGTGCCGAAATTTTAAACGATCGGGTTAGACGGTTAATTTCCAAAGGTAAATGCGGCGGGCAAGAATGGCTAGATGTAATGCGCGCCTGTCACCAGTTGGATATCACCACTTCAGCAACCATGATGTTCGGCCATGTAGAAACCATCGAAGAGCGTTTCGAACATTTGGTATGGATCCGTCAGGTACAAAGTGAAAAACCAGCCGATACCAATGGATTTCTGGCCTTTATTCCCTGGCCATTCCAGGATGACGGCACTTTATTAAAACGACTGCGTGGTATCAGCAATACAGTAACTGCCGATGAATATATCCGGATGATTGCCCTGAGCCGCATTATGCTGCCAAATATTAAAAATATCCAGGCCAGCTGGTTAACCGTTGGAAAAACTACTGCCCAATTATGCCTTCATGCAGGAGCAAATGATTTTGGATCGATCATGATTGAAGAAAACGTAGTATCAGCAGCTGGTGCACCACATCGTTTCACAGCAAATGGTATCCAACAATCCATTAAGGCTGCAGGTTTTGAGCCACAATTACGTGGTCAAAAGTATAATTACAGGGATTTGCCAGAGCATTTGGAAGAGCAGGTGATTACCTATTAAAAAAGTGTAAGCGGTAAGATGGGGATGAATGATGGAGGAACAGTGCGAATTTTCGATAATCAATAGTGACAAGAGGTCTGGTAAATTGCTAGTTCATAATTCAGTAGAAACACAGGATGGGCCCCGCTTTATCCATCTTAAAATATCACAATCCTAAAAATCTAAACAACAAAGGGAAGTAAAACCAAAGTTCTACCTCCCCACCTTAAACGAAACATTACCTAATTAATAATGTCAATATTTTTGTGTACTACAATCTTTTACCAGGCTGTAAAAACAGGTTGGCAATCGTTACCACACTCGCCTTATCTAAAGGTTCATCAAAGCTTTCAACAGCAGCGGCCTTGGTAATACCTGAGAAACCACCAATTCCTACAATATTTGCTCCAGCCTGCACGGTTAGATCTTCACCGGCATAAACAGCATCAACAGCTGCTACACCTGAATCATTTGCCTGTCCGGAAGCACCAAGGCTAACCCAAGGCTTATAAACGGTAGAGCCAGCAGCTGTACGCATTTGACGGATGTGAGAAGCATGACGTGCTTCAACAGAATGGATTTGAAGTGCAGTTTGCAATACTCCCGGAGCAGCCATTAAATTGGCGGCCTGGCCTTTGTATGCCCTAACCCCGGTGTCTTCAAAACCTTGTGCTACAGCTAGGAATGTATTATAATCCGTGTATACATTCGCAAATGTACCACCTGCCCTAAAATCGGTATCTGCATAGGCAATTGGTGTACGTGCGGAACTTCCTAAAGCGCCTACCAACAAATCAACGTGCGCCTTCTCATGGTCACGAATGGTAGTAATTGCTGTTTTAGCTGCTGCTGTTGGATAAGTGAAAGTAACATCAGTACCTAACAATGCGTGATTGTAAAAATGATATTCTAAATACTCTAAAGCAAGAGCGAAATTTAAAACGTCTGCAACACCTGATGGTAAAGTGGATTGTCCATATGCTTTTTGAAACATAGAACCCAAAGCCAGCGGCATTGCAGCCAATGAGATTTTCTTACCGATGTTAAAAAAGCTTTTCATGGCAGCTCTTCTCGGGTTTAAACGCTCATAAACCTCACCATCAACTTTTTCAATTTCTTCTAATATATTTACGATATTCATGATTTCTAGTTTAAAGATTTAAAGATTGATAACATTAATTTTGGTTTTGATATATTTTGAAGCAACAGCCAAAACTTTATCTGGTGTTAAGGCCGCATCTAAGCCACCCGAGTTATTAGCACCTAATGAGGTAAGGCTATTAAGATCTGCAAATGATCCGTTTGAGACCATATCACGAACATAAGCAGCGTGACGAGCCTCAACTGAAACAATTTTACCTGCCAGTAATAAAAACGTGCCGTTTTTAAGTCTTGGTCCTGCACCATTGTAGGCTGCAACACCTAAATCTTCAAAAGCCATAGCAGTGGCCAAAACGCTAGCTTCACTGGTAAAATCAATTGATGAAAAATCTACCTCCAAACTTCCGATAGCAGAGGTGGAAAGGGCTGCTTTAAAAAACTCCCTGTGTGCAATCTCATGAAACTGGATATCCTGAAAATAGGCTTTCTTTGCTGCAGCATTAGTACCCGTAAACTGAGTATTGCTATTAGCAACCTGGATGTAAAACGCAGCCTCCAATTGCTCCAAAGCATAAGCATAATTTAATACACCAGTATCATCTTTAAAATCCAGTGTTGCACCATTCATTGTTGGGTTATCATAACCGCGATCTTTACTACAACCAGCAGCTACTAAAGCAATACCGGCAGCACCTGCACCTGCATACTGCAGAAAAGATCTTCTGCCCACAGCTTTGTCAAACAAACTTTTCTCCTGAAGCTCGCTTTTTGTTTCTAGTTCATTGTTTTTCATAGTCATCTATGTTTTAGTGGTTTTGAATACGTTTGATGATACATACGTGACAATCTGTATACTGGTTTTTTCGATTTGCATTTTTTTTTATAAGACCATTTTAATACATTCACCAACCTATAGCTATGACTACACTAAAGGCCATTATTGTTGATGATGAGGAGTTTGCACGATCGTCATTATTTTTTTTACTGCAACAGAATTGTCAGCAGGTAGAAATTACCGGTATAGCAAGATCTGTAAACGAGGCAAAAGACATTTTGGACCATCACCCTATTGATCTGATCTTTTTGGATATTGCCATGCCTGGCGGAAATGGTTTTGAATTGGTGGCCGATGCACAAAAACACAATGCTGCCATAATATTTACTACCGCCTACGATCAATATGCATTAAAAGCGATAAAGGCAAATGCGCTCGATTACCTGTTAAAACCAATTGATATTGATGAACTTAAAACAGCTGTAGACAAAGTTTCACAACACATCAGATTATTTAAAAGCCAGAATGAGAATGATGAACGAATAAACAACCTGGCTTCCAGTTTAAGTTCGAGATCAGAGATCAGGAAACTAACCCTTCCTTACGGACAGGGTTTTAAGATGATTGATATTGATGATATCATTTATATTGAAGCCGACAGTAATTATTCGATTGTACACCTAAACAACCACGAAAAAATAACTGTTTCTAAGGTTTTAAGGGAGTTCGAAGAATTATTGCCAACTGATCAGTTTGTCAGGATACACAAATCAAGCATTATCAACCTTAATCACTTAAAGGAATATAATTCTAAAAACGGACTGCAGGTTTTCCTAAAAAACGGTGAAAGCATCAACATTTCGAGAAGAAGAGCAAGCGATTTTTTTGAAAAAATAAAGTTATTTACCAAAGCAAATAGTGATCATTAGTCCGCATATAAAAAGAAAACAACTGGCTCAAAAAGCTCTTCTGAAGTTTAGCTTCAGCAGTTTTTTTATTGCTTTTTTATTGCTGATCCTGGGTTTTATCGTACCTCACAAGCTTTTTTCGCAAACCACTTATCTCCCTCATTATAACACTAAAAACGGGCTTGCCAGCAATAACTGTTATTACATTTTACAGGATAAAAAAGGTTTTATATGGATTGCCACCGATAATGGATTGAGCCGTTTTGACGGAACAAACTTTCAGAATTTCACGATAGAAGATGGTTTGCCAGATACGCAGATCCTGCAGATGAAAGAAGATAAAGAAGGCCGTTTATGGTTTTTTGCACTGAATGGTCAGCTCAGCTACTTAAAAGAAGGAAAGTTTTACAACCAGAGCAACGATGAACTCCTTAAAAAACTCAACTTTAATACCGTAATTGTTTCCTTTTTAATTGATCAATCAGGGCGGATCTGGCTCGGAACAAACGCCAACCTGATTGTTTGCTGGGATGGTAAAACCATTAGAAAATATATCTCTCCAAATCAAAAGGACAAATTTATCAATGCTTTTATCCATGAAGATGAACAAGGCAACATATTTGCATATAGCGATTTAAGTGTACAACAATTTAATGGAAGAACATTTACCCTGACCAAGTCAAAAGTACAACCCATTTCTTATATGACGGCTGCCAATAGCAGCAACAGATCTTTATTTTATCTTGATAATGGTGGATTAAAACGATACAGGCACGGAATCATCAACGACCTTATCTCCATCCCGCAAAACCTGATCAAAAACATGTCGGGATATTTTTATTACGACGTTAGTAGCAAAGCGGTTTGGCTATCAAATGCCAATGGCGCTTTTGCGCTTGATAAAAGCGGAAAAACGGTGCAGTACCTGCAGGATATTCCGGTTAACCAGGTGATTAAAGATAATAACCAGAACATGTGGTTTGCTACCAATCAGGGCATATACATGCTGCCGAACATGAATAACCGCTTATCGATTATTGATGCAGAATCTGGCTTGAGCAGCAATGTAATTAAAAGCATCACCAAAGACGGGAAAAACAGACTGTGGTTGGGTACTGATGATGCGGTAATCGACGTACTGAGCATCAACAATTATCAGGTTGATGAAATTGGATTAGATGATTTTAAAAAATACAAAACTATTAAGCAGCTAACTTTCGACCCTAAAGATCAAGCCATCTATTTCGCGTCTGATTATGGAATGGGTGTTTTCAAAAATATTTACGACAGCAGTAGCGATGTAAGTTATTTGAAGGAATCAAATAATTCGATGTTTGTGATCAAGCACTTTAGCGTTGCTGAAAACAATAATCATCTTGCCCTGGCGCTATCATCAGGTGTCGTTTTCCTATCAGACAGAACCAGTAAACTTGAGTTTAATGCAGCAAAATATCGCGAAAAGGAGGATTTTTTTAAAGACAGGTCCTATCACGTTTTTTATGATCGTGAAGGCAATTTGTGGTTTTCAAATGTGAACGGACTTTCTCAATTTTCGAAAGGAAAACTGGTTAAACACTATGAGAACCATCCCCTGCTAACCAAAAGGATCAATGATATCCAGCAGCTGGCCGATGGAACATTGATTCTGGCTACCGATGGTTATGGTTTAATTTTTTATAAGAATAAACAGATTACCAGGCAAATTACTCAAAAAGACGGCTTGACCAATAACATCTGCACAAAAATATTCATCAAAAACAACGAAATATGGGTATTAACCAACAAAGGCGTTAACAAAATAGCCAATTACCCGAATGAACTTAATGTAGCCAATTTCGACTATGGAAAAGACCTGTTAAGTGATGATATAAACAGTTTGTATATTGATGATAGCACGGCTTATTTTGCTACAAACAAAGGGCTGATTCTGTTTAAATACAACAATAAAAACATTATTAAAAACCTTCCTAAGGTATATGTTACTTCTATCATTAAAGATAACGAACGTTTACCTGTTGATCAGGATAATTTTACTTTCGAAACGGGTAATAATACCATACTCTTTACCTTCAGTGCCGTTGATTTTACCACCAGTGATATTACCTACCGGTATCGTTTAAATGAAAATTCGGCCTGGATAGAAACCAGAACGAGGCGTTTGGATTTTTCATCACTGCAATCAGGCGATTATGTGTTTGAAGTAAGTGCAAAAAGCCAAAACGGTAGTTGGGGTGAATCTGCAAAAATTGCCTTTACCATTAAAAGTCACTTTTGGCAAAGCCTATGGTTTTTATCCATTTTAATATTGCTTGTGGCTTATATTTTTTATAAAGTAGCTGTTTATATCACCCGTAAGCAAAAGGATAAGGAACAAGCCCAATTGTTGTTAAAAAACAAAGTGCTGATGTTAGAACAACAGGCACTGCAGGCAATGATGAATCCCCATTTTGTATTTAATGTAATGAACTCCATCCAGCATTATATTAACACGCAGAACACAGCGTCTGCCAATAAAGTTTTAACGGGATTTGCCAGACTGATCAGAAAAAACCTGGAGATCTGTACCAAGAGTTATATCTCTCTGGAAGAAGAATTAGAATACTTAAACCTCTACCTGAAACTGGAGAAGAACCGGTTTGGTGACAAATTAGACTATATTTTCAATGTGGATGATGATATAGACAGAGAGGAAACGTTTATTCCATCTATGTTGTTGCAACCATATGTTGAAAATGCAATATGGCATGGCATTATGCCAAAAGAAACTGGTGGTAAAATCATGATCAATATTAAACTGATGGATGAATTCTATCTTAATATTGAAATTATAGACGATGGCATTGGGATTGAAAACTCCTTAAAAGACAAAAAGGAGACACATATTAGTAAAGGTATGCAGCTTACTAAAGAAAGGTTACATCTTTTAGGCCAGATTGGAGCAAAACCTATACACCTAACCGTACGACAAAATACCACAAATGGTACAACCGTCTCCATTTCTATACCGTTAAAATAGACAATTTACCGTTTACTCAATTATTAATACCACTTACTAAATAGAATCTTGATCGAACCTCGTTTAGCCTTAAACTTGTATTAGAAATAAACGATAGTGTTTATCAAAGACGTTCTTATAGAATTGATATAGATATTTAATAACCTAACCTAAAACTATATCTTAATTCAGGTTTCATTTGTGTGTTGAAAGCGGTCTTGTTTTTAAAAGCGAGACCGCTTTTTTTATGTCGAAAATTTTATTTTTGTATATGCCCAATCATAATATCACCAGACACATTGAAGCGCTTATATTTTCTTCCAGCCAAAGCATCAGTACGCAAGAAATCATACTTGCCTTAAATGCAGTTTTTAATGAAGAGTTTATAGAAGAACAGGTTTTCGAAAGTATAGAGCAGATTAAGGAAAAGTATAGCCAGGATGATTTGGCAATCGAATTGGTATTTTTAAACAATGGCTACCAGTTTTTAACCAAAAAAGATTATCATGAAACGGTAAATCAACTGCAGTTACATCGCTCCAAAAAAAAATTAAGTCAGGCTGCGATGGAAACACTAGCCATTATCGCCTACCGGCAGCCCATAACCAAGTTGGAAATTGAACAGATAAGAGGCGTAAACTCTGATTATTCGGTACAACGCCTGCTTGAGAAAGAACTGATCAGTATTGATGGAAAAGCGGAAACCCCTGGCCGACCTATCCTCTACCGTACCAGTACATTGTTTATGGATTACTTTGGCTTAAACAGCCTAAACCAGCTTCCACAGTTAAAAGATATCGTTAAAGAGGAAAATTCTGTAGGAGAAAATGTAGAGCAAATAAATTAATTTATTTATTCACAGATTGTTATTAAAAAAAGTTTTTTTGTATTTTTAAACTATAAAAGCAATTTTTATTTTTGTGTTATGACAGCGCCAAAGAAACTCCCAACTAAACCGACTGCCAAAAAACAGGCAGACGAAGATGATGATTTTGAAGATGACGATATTCAAACAACAAAAAAGAAGCCTCAGGATGATGACGATGATGATTTCGACTTGCCATTAGATGATCTGGACAACTTCGACAATTTTGACGATGACGACGACGATTATTAATATTTAAAAAACATATATTTGAAAAAGCATCCGCCCGCTTGGTAGGATGCTTTTTAATTTTAAAATCTGCCCATGCAAGTTATATCCGTAAGCAATTCATCATTAAAAAAAGACTTTCTAAACACACCAAAAATCTTATATAAAAACGATAAAAACTGGATCTGTCCCCTGGATAGCGAAGTTGAAAATGTTTTTAACCCTGAAAAAAACACCTTTTTTGCACATGGAAAATGTACACGTTGGGTATTAAAGGATGATGCAGGAAAACTGATTGGCCGTGTAGCAGCTTTTATAAATGAGAAAAAAGCATACCATTATGACCAGCCAACAGGTGGAATGGGTTTTTTCGAATGTATTGATGATGAAAAAGCTGCCTTTCTTTTATTCGATACCGCCAAAAACTGGTTAACCGAAAATGGAATGAAAGCGATGGATGGTCCGATTAACTTTGGTGAAAACGATAGTTTCTGGGGACTATTGGTTGAAGGCTTTACCCCTCCGTCTTTCGGCATGAACTATAATTTCCCCTATTATCATAAATTTTTCGAGAAATATGGTTTTGTTACCGAATATGAGCAATTGACCAACCATATTAATCTGACCATACCCTTTCCGGAACGTTTTACAAAAATTGCCAACTGGGTTAGAAATAAACCAGGTTATACCTTCGAATATTTCAGCAAATCCAATTCAAGCAAATACATCAATGATTTAATGGAAATTTACAATGATGGCTGGCAGAATTTTGAAAACTTTGTTCCCATCAAAAGAGAAACCCTCGAAGAGAGTTTTAAAAGTATGGAACCCATTATGGATGAACACCTGATTCAGTTTGCTTACTTCAATGGCGAACCTGCATCATTTGTCGTGTTGATTCCTGATGCAAACCAAATGATCAAAGGTTTTAACGGGAAACTGGGTTTAATTGAAAAATTAAAGTTTGCTTACCGCCGTTGGGTGGGCGTTACGCGCATGAGGGCAATTGTAATGGGCACTAAACCTAAATTCCAGAAACACGGTTTAGAATCGGTACTTTTTATCCGTTTAGGCGAATATGTATTACCTAAAAACCAGTACAAAGAGCTTGAATTGAGTTGGGTAGGCGATTTTAACGAACAGATGATT
Source organism: Pedobacter sp. BG31 (assembly GCF_042464845.1). Lineage (NCBI taxonomy): Bacteria > Pseudomonadati > Bacteroidota > Sphingobacteriia > Sphingobacteriales > Sphingobacteriaceae > Pedobacter > Pedobacter sp. BG31. Next base: position 17,588 of record NZ_JBHNZK010000031.1, on the reverse strand, counting down.
GCCATCCATAAAGCTACAGGCGCAACATTTGGCAAAAAGCACTTAACAATGCGGAAGATATTTTAACCTTAACAGATTCGATAACTGACAAGGTACGTGTCTCCACGAGCATTTTTTATAATTGATACTCATTCCATCATCCGCGTTTGTAACGCGGATGATAGAGAATGGCGATTGTATCGCCGTAAGCATTAAGCCATTTTATTCGAATTATAAATGTATATTCTTTAATCCTCATTGCAAAAGAGGACTATATTTTATTGTGCCGAACATCATTATGGCAATTAAGCGATATTTTAAATCCCAAGCTTATCGTATAAGTCAATCACCTTTTTGCGGAGTTTATTAATTTCCTCTTCTTTTTCGATCAGTTCTTTTTTAAGCGCAATGAGTTCTTTTGAGGAGTCGGATTCTGATGATGCTGATTGCCCGGTAATCAATTGTATTACCGGAACTTTGAATATTTTCGAAATCTGGAGTAAACGCGAGATATTGAGATCGGTCTGGCCCGTTTCGATTTTACAAAAAGCAGGAGTGGAAATGTTCAATTTTTTAGCCGCATCGGCCTGGCTTAGCCCCAGTAACAACCTACTTTGTTTGATATGATCTCCAATACTTTTCATAATTTAATTAGATCCGGGATTTGAGAGGTGAGATTTGAGAAAATATCCCTCTCAAATCTCATGTCTGAAATCTCACTTCTTTATAGCGGCCGCAAGTTCCGGCAAATCGAAACCTGCATAATTGCCAGAGCTCATCATTAATAAATTGGCGTCTTTGTAATTTAAGCTCAACAAATAATCTTTAAGCTTTGATGCGTCATTAAAAAACTTCAATTTTGGATTGGCGAAAGCCTTTTGCACATCGTCTTCAGAAAAAGGCTCCATTCGCTTTTGTTCGAAAGATTTAATGTCAATAAATACAATGGCCTCATCGGCTTTATTCATCGCACCTTTATATTCTTTCAGGAAATCTTTGTTTAAACTGCTAAAAGTATGCAATTCTATACAAGCTACTAATTTACGGCTGTTAAACTGGGCTTTAACAGCATCAATAGTCGCTTTTAGTTTTGACGGTGAATGTGCAAAGTCTTTATAAACATTGGTTGATACATCAGCTGAAATGACCTCTAAACGTTTAGCAGCCCCGGTAAATGATGCGATGGCTGTATCAAAATCGTTTTCACTGATAGCTAACTGTTTACACACCAATTTGGCGGCATTCAGGTTCATGAGGTTGTGATCGCCAAAAATCTTCAATGCCGTTTCTTCCGGAAGCAGATAAGTGATTCCATTCCTGATTTCATGTTCAGGGATAGCATAACCGATCCTGGTCACATCAGCTTTTGATTTTGACACAATCTCATTCAAATCTGCATCTGCCTTACAGTAGATCAACGTACCCTTTGTTTCTATTGAATCAATAAACTTTTCAAATTGCAACGTATAATCGGCATAGGTTGGAAAAACATTAATGTGATCCCAGGCAATTCCGCTAATTACCGCAACATTTGCTTTATACAGGTGAAATTTTGGTCGTCTATCGATCGGAGAAGATAAGTATTCATCGCCTTCAATAATCATTACCGGAGCTTCTTCCGTTACTTTAACCATGGTTTCAAAACCGGCAAGCTGCGCGCCGACCAGATAATCAAAATCACGCTTATAGTAATTTAGTACATGTAAAATCATGCTGGTAATGGTTGTTTTACCATGACTGCCACCAATTACTACACGCAGTTTATTCTTGCTCTGTTCGTAAATATATTCAGGATAAGAATAGATTTTAACACCCAATTCCTGTGCTTTCAATAATTCCGGATTATCAATACGGGCATGCATACCCAATATTACCGCATCCAGCTTGTTGGAAATGCGATTTTCATTCCATCCCATTTCAGCTGGCAGTAAACCATATTTATCCAAACGCGATTTTGCAGGTTCGAAAATCACATCGTCTGAACCTGAAATCTGATAACCTTTTTTATGTAGGGCAATGGCCAGGTTGTGCATGGCACTCCCACCAATTGCTATAAAATGTATACGCATATTTTTTGTTTTAGATCTGAGATGCTAAATGTGAGATTTGAGATGCTAGATATAAGATGTTAGACAAGCAAATGAGATACGAGACAAAAGATGTAAGATACAAAATAAAGAACAAACACTTAAATACCTTAACCGCTCGGTCTTCCCCCTTCAACCTTCTACCTCAAACCTTCGACCTTCTACCTTCTACCCTTCGACCTTTTTCTCAAACTGTGCCGCTACCCAATCACCGTTTTGTTTATGATCAACGTATTTAATGCCATATTTAGCACATTCGGCAGTAATCATCGCCAAATCAGGATCCAAATAAAAGCCACTGAAGAAAATTTTGCCTTCAGGTTTTAAAACCTCAGCATAACGGTGGATTTGATCTAATAATATATTCCTGTTAATGTTGGCAAAAACAACATCATATTCATCATCCGGAATGACTTCTTTACTACCACAAAGTGCCTGTAAATTATTTACATCATTAAGCGCAGCATTTTCTACTGTACTCTCACAACAGATATCATCGTAATCGATGGCCATTAAACTTTTAGCCCCTAATTTTGCAGCCAGAATAGCCAAGATTCCGGTTCCGCACCCCATATCCAGAATGTGTTTATCCTTTAAATCTGCAGCCAGGATATACTGCATCATCATGGTGGTAGTTTGATGGTGGCCGGTGCCGAAAGCCATTTTAGGATCAATTACGATTTCGTAAGGGTATGAAGGTTGTGGCTCATGAAACGTCGCTCTCACGTAACACACATCATCAATAATCAGCGGGCTAAAATTCTTCTCCCATTCTGCATTCCAGTTTTCGTCGGCAACATCTTCTAAAGTGTATTCTGCTGCAAATTCCTCACTGTAATTGCCCAATAGATCTTTTAATTCCTGCTCGTTAAAATTATCTTTAATAACGAAAGCCGTAAAACCAGCCTCACTATCTTCAAAAGTATCGAAGCCCAGGTCAGCAAGATCGCTGATAAGCAGATCCTGTTGATAATCTTCGATACTTTTGAAAGTAAATATTGCTTTTATGTATTGCATCTAGCTATTTAATGCTTTAATAATATCTGTAAAATCGCGTGATTTTAACGATGCTCCACCAATCAGGCCACCATCAATATCTTTTTGCGCAAATAAGCTCGCGGCATTACCCGGATTACAACTGCCACCATATAAGATAGTGGTATCATCGGCTATATTAAAACCATAATTCGCTTCAATCTCACTGCGGATAAAAGCGTGGATATCCTGTGCCTGTTCTGGTGATGCAGTCAACCCCGTTCCAATAGCCCAAACAGGTTCGTAAGCGATCACGATTTTTTTAAAATCTTCTTCAGTTAAACTAAAAAGCCCCTCTACCAGTTGCTTTTTCAATACTTCATAATAACTACCGTTGTTACGCTCATCCAAAGTTTCGCCAATGCAGAAAATTGGCGTTAAGCCGTTGGCTAAAGCAATTTTAGTTTTTTCTGCCAGTAAAGCATCGCTTTCAGCAAAATATTGTCTGCGTTCTGAGTGACCCAAAATCACATATTCTGCACCTACAGATTTCACCATTTTGGCCGAAGTTTCACCCGTATAGGCTCCACTTTCCTTATCGCTGATATTTTGAGCGCCAATTTTAACATCGTTACCACCCAATTTTGCCAGGCTGTTTAAATGGATAAATGGCGAACAAATGATGGCGATTTGATCGCCTTTGCGCTCATCTTTAACCATGTTTACGATTTCGCTGAACAACGAAACGCCTTCGTTATAATCCAGGTTCATTTTCCAGTTACCGGCAACAATCTTTTTTCTCATTTTATATTATTTAATGGTTGGTTGATCTTTTTAAGATCAGGTTTTATATTAAAATCGCCTATACGATTCGGTTAATTCAAATATTCGGCTGAGCATGTTTTTTTCTACCTCATTAAAGGCCATATTTTTTCTTGCAAATACCTTTTCGGTAGTTTCGAACATTTTATGCAGCTTATAGATGTCGAAACCAGCCGCACCGCCCCAACTAAAATCGGGTATGTGATTTGGCGGAAAACCACCTCCAAAAACATTGGCTCCAATCCCTACCACACTACCGGTATTGAACATGGTATTAATACCTGCTTTAGCGTGGTCGGCCATGATCAGTCCACAAAATTGGAGGCTGGTGTTGCGCATTTTCCGAGTTTCGTAATCATAAAGTTTTACCTCTGCATAATTGTTTTTTAAATTCGAATTATTGGTATCTGCGCCGATATTACACCACTCGCCCATTACCGAATTGCCCAGATATCCTTCATGGCCCTTTGCGGAGTTACCCCAGATTACGGCGTTGTTAATTTCGCCACCTGCACGGCTGTTGGGACCAATTGTAGTACCCGAATAGATCTTCGCGCCCATTTTTATGGATGAATTTTCACAAAGTGCAAAAGATCCCCTGATTAAAGAGCCTTCCCAAACCTCGGCATTTTTACCGATGTAAATTGGTCCATAAGTAGTATTAAACACGCTGCACTCAGCTTTTGCACCGTCCTCCAGGAAAATATCATCGCCCAGTAACTGGTTGGTACCACTAAGTTTTGCAGAGCTGCGTCCTTCGGTTAACAGTTTAAAATCTTTTCTGATCTCTGAAGGGTTATTTCCGAAAATATGCTCCGGATAAACAATACGTGTGAAATCTCCGGAGTATTCAATTTGCTTGAGCGACTTAATCGCTTCAAGTGCGTGCTGATCAGCAATATAGGCTATAACAACATCGTTTTGATAAAGTGCTTCTCCCGCTTTAAGGCCGGAAATAGCATCAAGCAAGGCTTGGTCAGGACAAACAGAACCATTTATACATAAATCGGCATCGGGCTTTGGTGCAAATTTTACAGAAAGGTAATCCTGGGTGTGAAAGCCAAAATCAGCTTTTAAATGTTTTGCCCATTTCTCGGCAATGGTTAAAATACCAATGCGTAAATCGGCCACAGGTCTGGTAAACGTAAGTGGACGTAAGAACATCCAGGAAGCATCATCAAATAGATTGATTGTCATAAGCAGCAAAAATAAAAAAAGTCCCGATGCTTTTGGCAAAGGGACTTCAAAAAATGCTTTTTGTTGCTAGAATTATTTCTTAGCGTAACGGTTTTTAAATTTATCGATACGTCCTGCTGTATCAACCAATTTCATTTTACCAGTATAAAAAGGGTGTGAAGTGTGAGAAATCTCCAATTTATAAAGCGGATACTCGTTACCATCTTCCCATTTAATTGTTTCTTTAGTATCTACACAAGATTTTGTTAAGAAAGCATATTCGTTAGACATATCTTTAAAAACAACTGGTCTGTAGCTTGTTGGGTGCAAATCTTTTTTCATTTGAATATTATTTTTAGTTATTTGTGTGAAAGCATCAAGAACATTCTTGCAATTTGCTGGCAACAACGCTTATGACATTTCCTATTAGTCTTTCTACCTCTATTTTAGAGGATGCAAATATCCTAATTTTATTTTTGATTTACAAGCCTAAATAAAGAATTTTAAATTATATCTTTCTTCTGCTTGCGGAAGTGTGAAAACATACCAATGGCCCGGTTTGGCAAAATTAAACTTTTTAAGATGAATATTGTTTTCCAGATATTTAAAATTTTATGTAAGTTTGATATATGAGAAAACACGGCGAATTAGATGGCATTATCCATGCCAACAGCAGCGGGAAGCTCTATATTAAAAGTCCTGATTTTTTTGCACAGCCAAGGGTGATTGAGATGGTAAGCTCGTTGATGCAATCAAATATCTTTAAAAAGATAGAAAAGGATAAAAACAAGAAATAGCCTGATAGATGCCATTTAACCTACTTTTATTCCCTCTGGTAGGTGGCTACTATATATTAATCAGGTTCAGATACCTGCGTTATGTACAATACCGGCTTGAAAGCCAACGAATATTACTGAACGCCGCCTTTGCAGGTATTTTACTGCTTGGTGCATGTTTTATATTAAGGGCAATCTTCATTGCCATCTGGCCCGAAATGATTGAATACCTCAGCAAATCACTTCCGATACACACTCCTTATTTCGGCACGACCAGCCTCTCGTTGTTTGTTGCGGTTGCGGCAACAGAAATTGCTAATCTCTTCATTAATCGCCTTAAAGCCATAAAAAGGGCGATAGCTACTTCAGGAAACGAATTTGAATTACTATTAAGTTCATCTTTTTTCGATGCCCATCTTTTACAGTTCACTATGGACAGCGGCAAATTCTACATCGGATGGGTAAAAGAATTACCAAAGCCCTTTACCACCAGTTATATTCGCATTACTCCTGCATTTAGTGGTTACCGCAGAACTGATGACAAGGAACTGGTTTTTACCACGCAGTATTTAACCGTTTATGCCAGCTATATTGAGGATGGCTCTGTAGCAAATACCGATGAGCTGAAAACCGATCTCGTGCTGAAAGCAGATAAGATCAACTCAGTTTCGTTTTTCGATATGGATATGTATAACCGCTTTAATCCTGTACAGGAAGAAGCCACCTAATCTTTCTTCGGACTATATTTTTTCCAGGTTTCTATTTTGGCCATCTGCCGCGCGATATAGGCATCAGCAATTACTTCAGCTGAACTTGAACCTTCCACCGTCTCCAACAGCTCCTTTAATTTATACTGGTCTACATCGGCTTTATATAAAATCTGGATCAGTTTAGGAAAATCGTTATCAATCAGATAGGCAAAAGCGTCAATAAGAAGCACGCGCAGTTGATTTTCAGCAAGTTGATCCGGGATATCGAAATCTTTGCTGATGATGTTAATTAGTGACATGGAGCAGGTTTTTTTTAAGATTGCAGGATTTCAAGATTAAAGTTTGTTAGCATAGAAGTTGTTCATATTGGGCTTAGGCAATTTACACTGCCCAAAGAAGCAAAGTCGAAAATTAAATAAATTTGGTAAAAGCGGCAACTCTTGATTTAAGCGCTATTTTGTCTTATGCTTATGGTGTGCTTGCTTGTTTCACAGGTTTCTGCGGGACTATTACGGTTAGCAGGACTTTAGATGCTACGGAACAAGAGACCGTTCGTTTTCAAAAGACCCTGGAATAAATTCAGGGTGACGCACGAATTAAATCCATTTAATTTCCTGGCAAATTTCAATCAACACACCATTGGTATCTTTTGGATGAACAAAACACACCATTTTATTGTCTGCACCCTTTTTTGGAGAATCATTGAGCAACACAAAACCTTCTTTATGCAGTCTTTCCATTTCTGCCAGGATATCATCAACCAGGAAAGCGATATGATGAATCCCCTCCCCCTTTTTCTCGATAAATTTAGCGATAGCGCTATCTGGTGCAGTAGCCTGAAGCAACTCTACCTTATTCTCGCCGGTTTTAAAGAAAGCGGTATTGACCAGTTCGGATGCCACCTGTTCGGTTTTATAACAATCGGTATTGAGCAGTTTCTCGTATATGGCTATGGAACGGTTAAGGTCTTTTACCGCGATACCGATGTGTTCTATCTTTTTCATAGGGTATAAGGTTATGTTAATGTAAAAATGCAGCTTTTCTCTATAAGCTCATAGCTATTATTTATAATTGTTAAATAAGTTTTTTCGTATCTTTGTATTATAATTAACAGAATAGAGATGAAACAGCCGATATATTTAGATAATAATGCTACAACACCGTTAGATCCACGTGTGCTGGAAGCCATGCTACCTTACTTTACTGAAAAATTTGGAAACGCCGCAAGCCGTAACCATGCTTTTGGATGGGTGGCTGAAGAGGGCGTAGATTATGCCCGCGAGGAGGTAGCCAAATTAATCGGCTGTACTGAAAAAGAAATTATTTTTACATCAGGTGCTACTGAAGCCGATAACCTGGCGATTAAAGGTGTATTTGAAATGTATAAAGAAAAAGGTAACCACATTATTACGGCGGTTACTGAACATAAAGCAGTTTTAGATACCTGTAAACACTTAGAAAAAAATGGCGCACGCGTTACTTATCTAGGTGTTAAAGAAGACGGTTTAATTGATCTGGCTGAACTGGAAGCGGCCATGACTCCTGAAACGATTTTAGTTTCAATTATGTATGGCAATAATGAAATTGGTGTAATTCAGCCTGTTAAAGAAATTGCAGCCATTGCCCACAAACATGGTGCTTTATTTATGACTGATGCTACACAGGCAGTCGGTAAAATTCCGGTTGATGTAAATGCTGATGGCATTGACTTAATGGCTTTCTCTGCACACAAAATGTACGGTCCGAAAGGTGTTGGTGCACTTTATGTTCGCCGTAAAAACCCAAGGGTTAAAGTTACTGCACAAATGGATGGCGGTGGCCACGAGCGCGGTATGCGTTCAGGTACCTTAAACGTTCCGGGTATTGTAGGTTTAGGTAAAGCTTGTGAACTTTGCCGGTTAGAAATGGAAAGCGAGGCTATCCGTTTATCAGCTTTGCGCGATAAATTGGAATCTACGTTAAGCCAAATGGAAGAAAGCTATGTTAATGGTAACACACAACACCGCTTGCCACATGTAGCTAATATTTCTTTCAAATATGTTGAGGGTGAAGGTTTAATGATGGCGATGAGTGATTTGGCGGTATCTTCAGGATCAGCTTGTACTTCAGCATCTTTAGAACCATCATATGTATTGAAAAGCTTAGGTCTATCTGATGATTTAGCACACTCTTCTATCCGTTATGGTTTAGGAAGGTTTACTACCGAAGCAGAAATTGATCAGGCCATTGAAGTCACTCAAAGAGCGGTTAATCACCTGAGAGAACTTTCTCCACTTTGGGAAATGTTTAAGGAAGGAATCGATTTGAGCAAAATTGAGTGGGCAGAACACTAAGAAAGGTTGAAGGCTGGAAGGTTAGACGCCTACTGTCATACGCAGAACGCCTAGCGCCAAACAGATAATTTAAAAATTTGCTCCGAAAGGAGGCTTAATAAATAGAAAACATGGCATATTCAGAAAAAGTAATTGATCATTACAATAACCCGCGTAATGTAGGTACTCTAAATAAAGACAGTAAATTTGTAGGCACCGGGTTAGTTGGTGCACCTGAGTGTGGCGACGTAATGCGCTTGCAAATTGAGGTTGGAGAAGACAACGTCATTACCGATGCTAAATTTAAAACATTCGGTTGCGGCTCGGCTATTGCTTCTTCATCGTTAGCAACAGAATGGTTAAAAGGAAAAACAATTGATGAGGCATTGGCTATTGATAACATGGACATTGTGGAAGAATTGGCTTTACCACCAGTAAAAATCCACTGCTCAGTATTGGCAGAAGATGCAATTAAATCTGCCATTAACGATTACCGTGTTAAAAATGGTTTAGAAGCGATTGCGCTGGAAAAATCACATCATTAATATCAGTAGTAAGTATCAAGTATCAAGATTATATTTCAACTTGATACTTGATACTCGATTCTTGATACTAAATACTCGATACTATGATTACGATAACAGATAAAGCAAAAGACAAAATTGAGCACTTAATGCAGGATTCGGAAATGGGTTCTGATTACTTTTTACGTGTTTCAGTAAAAGGTGGCGGTTGCTCTGGTTTATCATACAATTTAGATTTCGATAACGAGGAACAAAAAGGGGATCAGTTTTTTGAAGATAAAGGAATTAAGATTGCTTTAGATATGAAATCTTTCCTCTACCTGGCCGGAACTGAATTAGATTTTACCGATGGTTTGAATGGAAAGGGTTTCAATTTTGTAAATCCAAATGCAAGTCGTACCTGTGGTTGTGGAGAGAGTTTCTCTGTATAAAATTAGAATTAAAAAGAAAGCGGCTTTGGATATTTTCCGAGCCGCTTTTTTTGTTATTTGAGTTGGAATGTTTTACTGCTCATGATACCTCTTTCGGTAATCACGGCCATTTTGCTATTGAAATCTGTAGGCTCAGAAGTATAATCGCCGTCAAATGCAACCCTGCCTTGTCCCTCTGCAATGGTACCAAATCCGGCATGAGAATCGTCGATGTTTATGATCCCCGCAATTCCGTTTTTAATGTTATTGCCATCTTTTTCTCCTGACATTAAAAAAGCGTAAAAACTATATCCACCGTTTCTGTAAGCTTTTACCTTTCCGTAAACGGTAAATTTATTTCCACCTCCACTAATGGCGGTTACCACGCTGGTATCTGCAGCACCAATAAAGTTTTTCCCCAACATTTTAATGCTGAAATCAGTAGTACTTTGCTCATAAAGTTTAATTACCCCATCATTAAGCACATAACCAGGATGATAGGGATCGTTGGGTATATTACTGCTCTTTATGGTAAAGGGCTTAAATAAGTATGCACCATCAATATTTGGGGGCGTAGTACCCTTATTTATGGTAAAACCTAATTTGGTCAAGCTATCCACATACTTTTGCGGAATAATATCCTCGATTTTTTTGCTTAAGATCTCTTCATCGCTCGGATTAATATCGTTATTTTTAGAGCAAGCCGCCAGTTGCAACACCAAACCTACTATTAAAGCAAATGTACATCCTTTAACTACCATAGTTAATCTTGTTATTGGTTTTTTCATCATACAATTTTTAATTTTTAAGTACTGAAATGCAGATTTGCAACTGTAATGCCATAACCAATAATTTGGCAACCCTGGATTAAAAATAACGGGAAACCACTATATTGATCTACCTAAAATCAGGTATTTACATCAGGTTTTCAACGAAGCCATTGTCCGTTTTTCTGACGACATTTTACAGGCTATTAAATTATATTTTTAAAAAAATTTTGGAACAGGTTGATGATACAGTTGCCATTATTAAACCAAAAAGCCTTATAATTGTTAATTATTATCAGCGAACCCATTACGAGCATGCCATTAATAGAAGAATTTTCAACTGTTCCTACCTTATTACGGAATGTTGTTAAAAATATCCATAAACCTCAGGAAACTTTCTTAATCCACAAACAGGGAGCAGAATGGACAGAAATTTCTTATGAAGATACTTTAAAACGAGCGGATGCAGTTTCTGCATTTTTTCTGGAAAAAGGAATCGAAAAAGGCGATCGTTTGGGTTTAATGATTGAGAATTCTCCGGAATATGTCTATTATGACCAGGGTATTCAGCAAATTGGTGTAATTAATGTCTCTATTTATCCTACACTTTCCGAACAGGAAGTAGCCTATATTATTAACGATTCAGGAATAAAAGCTATTCTGGTTGGGAATAATTTTCTTTACCGCAAGGTTTTAAAAGTTGCGGCAAATTGTAAAGAATTAAAATATATCATTCCTGCTTTCAAAGATTTTGAAAAGGTTACAATCCCGGCAGATGTAAATGTAGAAGTAATTGCTTTTTCTGACATCTTAGCGCTTAAACATCAAATTACGGCAGCAGAAAGGGCCGAAATTGACCAATGCAGGAGCCTTGTACTCCCGCAGGATGTTTCCTCATTAATTTATACTTCAGGAACAACAGGAACTCCGAAGGGTGTAATGCTTACCCACTATAATTTTGTGAAAAATGTAGAGGTGTGTTTGCAGCAAATTCCGGTAATCGATCAAACTGAAACTTTCCTTTCTTTCTTACCGTTATCGCACGTTTTCGAACGTACCGCAACTTACCATGTTTGCTGCGCCCAGGGCTGTAAAATAGCCTTTGCACAAAGTTTAGAGTTATTGGCCAAAAACATGGGCGAAGTTCGTCCTACCGTAATGAGTTGTGTGCCGCGATTACTGGAACGCATACATGACAAAGCAATTAAAGGTGGTACTGCAGGCGGCGGCACAAAAGCGAAAATATTTACCTGGGCACTGGAAATTGGCAATAAGTATAGGCTAGCAAAAGAGGCCGGTGAAAACCCAGGGTTGATCCTATCGGCAAAAAAAGGCATTGCAGAGAAACTGGTATTCAGCAAGATTAAGGAAAAAACCGGTGGAAGATTAAAATTCATGATTTCTGGCGGTGCCGCTCTACCTAAAAATGTAGGGGAGTTTTTTGGCGATCTTGGCATTAAAATACTGGAAGGTTTTGGATTAACCGAAACTTCGCCGGTAATGTCGGTTACCGAATACCACAGACAGGTTTATGGCACCGTTGGTCGGATTATTCCCGGCATTGAAGTAGCGATACAAGACGTGGAGAGTAAAGAAATGATCAGCATTCAAACCCATAATACTTTTAGTGAAGATTTTGAATGTGCAGAAGGTGAAGTAATTGTACGTGGCCATTGCGTAATGAAAGGTTATTTCAACAAGCCTGCGGAAACTGCCGAGGCTATTGATAAAGATATGTGGTTCCACACGGGTGATATTGGCCGTTTTTACAAGGGTAATCTTCAGATCACCGATCGCTTAAAAAACATGATCGTAAATGCCTACGGTAAAAATGTGTATCCTACACCTGTAGAAAACATTTACCTAAAAAGCCCGAAGATCGATCAATTGTTTTTGATCGGCGATAAACGTGAGTTTATTACGGCGATCATTATTCCAAACCGCGAAACGCTCGAAGAAACCTTTAAACTTAAACCTTCATTTTTTGAAGAGGCCGATCCTTTTATCAGCAATCCTGAAATTATCGACTGGATGGAGCAGGACATTAAGAAAATATCTAACGAACTGGCCAAATTTGAGCGCATTAAGAATTTTAAGATCAAGCGCAATCCTTTCAATATCGATGAAGGGGAAATCACTCCAACCCTGAAGGTTAAACGCCGCATTGTAGAAAAAAAATATGCCGAAGCAATTGATGAAATGTATGAAGAAGGTATAGAAGCGGATTAAATTTCAATATATGAAATTTATTTTCTAATTTTGAAACAATGGTTGTTATTTCAAAAACAATTTTAAATAATTTTATTGCAGATTATCCCGATTCAGCGGAAGCGTTTTTGAAATGGTATCAGGCGGTCAAGGATGCAAACTGGAGTAATTTTAATGAGTTGAGAAGAGATTTTGGAAGTGCCGACAGTGTTGGAAACGATAGGTATGTTTTCAATATAAAAGGTAACAACTTTAGACTTGTTGCGCTAATTATCTTTAAAACCAGAACATTGTTTATACTTTTTATAGGTACACACCAGATGTATGACAAAATCGAAGCAAAAACAGTGAAGTTTAAAAATTAAAAGATGAATAATTCATTTAAAATATTAAGCAAAGAGCAATACCATTCTACAATGGTTGAAGTTTACAGTTTGATGAATAAAGGAGAAGATAATCTATCTGACACTGAGTTGAACAGGCTTCAAATCCTCTCTTTAGAAGCGGAACGATATGAAAATGAGGAATTAAATTTAATACCTCAGTCCGAGCCTAAAAGTCTAGTTGACGTGCTGGAAGCGTTTATGTACAAAAACAAAATGAACCGCACGAAACTAGCTGAAAAACTTCATGTTGGGAAGCCTAAGTTATCGCAAATATTAAACGGGAAGAGAGAAGTTGACGTGAGCTTATTAAAAGCGATATATAGTGAACTTAAAATAGATCCCGCTATTATTCTTAAGTACGCATAAACTAACAGCTCTACATAAGTGAGCTATTGAAAAATTACTAATTGCAAAGGCAAATTCTTACTTTTGCAAAAAATACCCGAAATGAGTATAGGATTATCAGAACAAGAGCAATTACGACGTGAGTCGCTAAAACAATTACGTGCATTAGGCATTGAGCCATATCCTGCAGAAGCTTATGAAGTGAATGCTTACGCAGCAGATATATTAGCCAATTATGAAGTAGATAAAACAGCATACAAGACCGTAGTATTGGCAGGTAGAATTATGAGCCGGAATATTATGGGTGCTGCTTCTTTTACGGAGTTACAGGATTCTACAGGCAGAATTCAGATCTACCTAAAGCGTGATGAACTTTGTCCTGGGGAAGATAAAACACTATACAATACCGTATTTAAAAAACTTTTAGACATCGGCGATTTCATTGGGGTTAAAGGATATGTATTTACTACACAAACTGGTGAAATTTCTATACATGTAACTGAATTTAAGGTACTTTCTAAGTCATTACGCCCACTACCAATCGTTAAACGTGATGATAAAGGAAACGTATATGATGAATTTACCAATCCGGAACTGCGTTACCGCATGCGTTATGTAGATTTAACGGTAAATCCTGATTACAAACAGATCTTTATTAAACGCAGCAAGGTGATCAACACCATGCGCAGTTATTTCGACAACCAGGGTTGGATGGAAGTGGAAACCCCTATCCTACAGCCTATCCATGGTGGTGCTGCGGCACGTCCGTTTGCTACACACCATAATACTTTAGATATGCCGCTTTATTTGCGCATTGCAAATGAGCTTTATCTAAAAAGATTAATTGTTGCCGGTTTTGACGGTGTGTATGAGTTCGGTAAAATGTTCCGCAATGAAGGAATGGACCGTACGCATAACCCTGAGTTTACTTCTATGGAGATTTATGTGGCCTATAAAGATTATATCTGGATGATGGCCATGGTTGAGGAATGTTTAGAAAAGGTGGCTATTGCAACCACTGGTTCAAGTGTTGTTAAAGTCGGTGCCAACGAAATTAATTTCGAAGGACCGTATGAAAAACTAACCATGTACGAATCGATCCAAAAATATACAGGAATTGATGTATCAGCAATGACTGAAGATGAAATTGCACAAACCTGTAAAGATTTAGGTATCGAGATTGATGATACCATGGGCCGCGGTAAATTGATTGATGAGATTTTTGGGGCTAAAGTAGAAGCAAACTTAATCCAGCCAACCTACATTACCGATTACCCCATCGAAATGACACCACTGGCTAAAAAACACCGCACTGCAGCAGGTTTGGTAGAGCGTTTTGAACTGTTTGTGAATGGTAAGGAAATTGCCAATGCTTATTCAGAATTGAACGATCCGATTGACCAGAAAGAACGTTTGGAAGATCAGTTAAAATTAGCTGCACGTGGTGATGATGAAGCTATGGCGATGGATGATGATTTTGTACGTGCCTTAGAGTATGGTATGCCGCCAACATCAGGTTTAGGTATTGGTATCGATCGTTTGGTGATGTTAATGACCAACCAAAGTACCATCCAGGAAGTTCTTTTCTTCCCACAAATGCGTCCGGAGAAAAAGAAAATCGAAATGACTGCTGAAGAAACGGAATTATATTCGTTAGTTACTGAAGGCGAACAATATCTGTTAGCGGATGTAAAAGCAAAACTAACCGATTGGAGCAATAAAAAATGGGATACTGCCCTAAAAGCCTTAACCGGTAAAGGCATTTTGAAAGTTGCCAAAACAGACGATGGCTTATTTCTATCGCATAAATAATAATTTGTTAACCCACAGATAAAACACCAGTCTGATTTTTAACAAAAACATAACATAAACTTAAAAGGCTTGCTAACAATTGTTTAGCAAGCCTTTTCTATATTTACAGCAATCGATAATTAAAATCAGTTGCCATATGAATACGTCAAGTTTAGAAATCAACGAAAGAGAATATTGCATTAAATTGAGCAAAGATGCTTTCGATTTAACATTGGTTCGCCAATTAATAAAAAGAATCCAGGCTGAAGCTTTATTCTTCTCCAGAGTACAGGTTGAAGAAGAAGATATCTTAAGCAAAAGAGCACAAAGAGAAGATTTTGAAGGTTTTGACTATTTGGGAGATAAATAGTCAGTTTTCAATTGGCAATTTCCAGTGAACAGTTAATTTAATGATTAACCGATTAACTGCTTTGAACAATTAACCAGTTAACCAATTCAAACAGTTAACCCAAATTTAGTCAACATCCAAAGATCCCTCTACTGAATCATCCATTGTTTTACCTGTAATTACGGACGCGGCCATTTTCAAAAATGCAACGGCTGTTCCGTGTTTGGTATCCCAGTAATAACCTTCTGAAGGTATTACTTTGATCAGTGTAATATTCGGGTCGTCTTTCCCTCCCTGAAACCAGGTTTTAATAAACGGACTCCAAAGTTCGTCGATTTTGGCCTGATCTCTGCTGATTTCTGAAATACCGTAAATGTTTACAAAACCTGAATGGGCGCCGGCCTGAAATAGTAAATGTGTAAAAGGATCGGCTGAAATTTCATCATTTTTATGACTGTTTTTCATGCTCATAAACCAGATATTACCTTCATCATCAACCTGCTGAATAGCCATTGGCCTTACTGATAAGGGTACGCCTGTTTTAATATTGGTACAAAAAAAACAACTTTCAGCCTTCTCGGCCAAAGTTCTCAATTTTTCGATAGCTTCTTTACCGCCTAAATCTTGGATATTATTTTCTTCCTGAGTATTGTTTGTACTCCCTTCTTGTGATGTTGCCATAGTTTTTGAGATTTTATATAAACTACAATGAAAAGTAGAATTTGGTTTTGAGTTTTTACGGAAAGCGAGTAGCGTAAGGCGCTTAGCGATTGGCCACGAGTTTTTAACGCAATGAGGAGAATGGATTTATTCGCCTATGACTGTGAATTTTTAGTAGAAGGCCATATCTTTAATTTATGGATGTTAAAAAGCCAAAACCATTTGCTGCTGAAATTAAAATCATAGGTATCAACCCTTTTGTTTTTGTACCAGAGGAAGTATTAAATTATGTTTTTCATCAATCTGGAAAAAATAAGGGAAAGCTACCTGTTAAAATGAAAATTGATGGTCATGAGTTTAAACAAACCCTGGTTAAATATGCCGGAGATTGGCGTTTGTACTTAAATATGCCCATGAGAAAAGCAGCCGGAAAGGGTATAGGCGACACCGCAACTTTCGAAATTGAATTTGACCCTAAAGAACGTATTATTGACATGCACCCAAAATTGATCGAAGCTTTGGCTAAACATCAAGAGGCAAAGGAAGTGTTTGATGGTCTTTCGCCCTATTTACAAAAAGAAATTGTTGGCTATATTGAGAATCTTAAAACAGAAGCATCAGTAGATAAAAATGTTAAACGGGCAATCGTTTTTTTGTTGGGAGAAGAAAGATTTATTGGAAGACCACCGTTAATGTGATCCTCATGTCAACTGAGAAACAAAGCATAGTGGAGAGATCATTGAACTGCATTGTTAAAATGCAGTTAAAGACTGAGCAGCGTCTTAGCTATCGGACGCAGTTAAATCCTCCGCTTTTCAGCGGTGCTTATAATGCAGGTCTACCATTTAACCAAATTGATCCATTTTTTTGCGCGCAGATACAAAACACTATGTTTCTCCCCGTTTTCGCTTATACGCTTCGCTGCCTTGCACCTCGTTGCTGCAGGGTATCGCTGCAACCAAGGCTATTGGCGAAGGTAGTATTTTCATTTGTGGGGTTGCACGGTGCACAAACCCTTGTTCCTAAACCCGATTGCAGTGAAAGCCTCCGCTTTTCAGCGGTGCTTATAACAGAAAGCGGGACTACAGCTCCCCAAAAACCACTGAACGCTCATTTGCTAACCACAGATATTCTCATCAAAAATGTGCATGGCCTTTGCAAACACTAAGTACATAAAATTTGACTATCGAGTAAGAAGCAGGGAATTAGTTTCCCTGCTGTCTCCTCACACCACCGTACGTACCGTTCGGTATACGGCGGTTTGTTAGAATAACTTCGTTTGGTGCGTCGTTTTCCAATAGTAATAGTTAG
>NZ_JBHNZK010000030.1:0-40439 GCF_042464845.1 Pedobacter sp. BG31 | reverse complement strand
CTGGCAATAGGTGAATATCATCGGTTGTCAAGAGATACTGTTTCAACAAACCGCTGTATACCGAACGGTACGTACAGTGGTGTGAGAGGACAGATAGGGAACTAATCCCTATCTTCCTACTCGATTATTGCATTTTCATATTATAGGGGGCTTCACGCTCAAATTATTTCAGGATCTCTAGCGTAAATAGCTGTTTGGAAAAATCTCTGCGTTTATCTGCTGGATAGCGGGAAATGATTAGCGGTTTGTTCCCGCAGAATTAAAAAGATCACCGCTGAAAATCTAATCTCAGATACGTGGCGTCATCTGAACTTGTTTCAGGGGCTGTTTAAGTAAATAACTGTTCTAAAATAGCTCTGCGTTTATCTGCGAGATCAGCGGGAAATGATTAGCCATTTGTTCCCGCAGATTTAAAAGATCACCGCTAAAAATCTAATCTCCGATACGTGGCGTCATACTGAACTTGTTTCAGGGTCTTTTTTTAAGTAAATAGCTGTTTTGAAAAAATCTCTGCGTTTATCTGCGAGATCAGCGGGAAATGATTAGCCATTTGTTCCCGCAGAATTAAAAAGATCACCGCTGAAAAGTCTAAATTAAAACTATGCGAACAAGGAGTAAGATCTCATCGTTTGCATTGCTCCAATCGAGACGACAATTTCCTCTCGAAAACTCAACAGAAAATTGTGCCCAATACCACATTTCCAGCGTTTCATGGGAAACCAACTTTGTTTATAAGCCTGATTGTAGCGGTAAGCCCGGAACGCAGTGAGGACTTATAGCGGAAAGCAGGGCTGCAGGCCGCCACAGAAAACAGAACATTCACTTGCTAATAAAACCTGAATTAATTTCTGAAGAACCGTCACCCGGGGCTTGTTTCAGGGGCTTTACAGGTAATAGATGCTGGAATAAATTTAGCTTGACGAAAGTAATAATCAACTAAAAATATAATTTTCATTATTTGCAAAACTCAAAACAATTAGTAACTTACTTCAGTTATCTACTGCAAATATTTGATGGAAATTATACATATAAGTGCCGAGTGTTACCCAGTTGCAAAGGTTGGTGGTTTAGCCGATGTAGTAGGGGCGTTACCAAAATACCAGAATAAACTTGGCCACATTGCCAAAGTGGTTGTGCCTGCTTACGATACCAAATTTATCCGCGAAAGTGAATTTGAGGTCACTTATGATGCCTGGGCAAATTACGGGAATAACCACTTTCAGTACCGTATTTTAAAAGAAAAAACCAATAAACTGGGATTCGACTTATACATTGTTCATATACAGGGCTTAACAGACCGTCCAAATGTATATGGATATAACGACGATACGGAAAGATTTATGGCTTTTCAGATTGCTACCCTCGATTGGATGGTGCAATGGGAGCATCGCCCGGACGTCATACATTGTCATGATCACCATACAGGATTGATTCCTTTTATGGTTTCAAATTGCATTAAATATAAGCCGATAAGTGTTGTACCTACGGTTCTAACTATTCATAACGCCCAATATCAGGGCCAGTTTGGATGGGATAAATTGTACTATTTACCCGCATTCGATTTATGGAAGGGTGGTTTACTGGGTTGGGATGATGCCATAAATCCCCTTGCTTCTGCTATTAAGTGTGCCTGGAAGGTAACTACTGTGTCGCCAACTTACCTGGAAGAAATGATGGGCAATGCGCGCGGACTGGAAAGTTTGTTAAGACAGGAACGTTGGAAATCAGTTGGGATATTAAATGGAATTGATAACGAAGTATGGAATCCTGAAACAGACCCCATGCTGAATAAGGGTTATACTATAAAAACTGTCGAAGCTGGGAAATTGGCAAACAAAAAAGCACTTTGCGATGTTTTTCAATTAGATTCATCTAAGCCCCTGTTTACATTTATAGGAAGATTGGTTGACGAAAAAGGTGCCGATATTTTGCCGGACATTTTTTATACCGCTTTGCAACAGCATGGCGACAACATCAATATTTTGGTTTTAGGCTCGGGAGATAGTTGGGTGGAAGGAAGGTTAAACCAGTTGAAGGATTTCTTCGGAGGCAGATACAATGCTTATATCGGTTATAATGAACAGGTTTCGCATCAAATATATGCAGGTGCGGATTTTCTGATCATGCCATCAAGAGTAGAGCCTTGTGGACTGAACCAGCTTTATGCCATACGCTACGGAACGGTTCCGATTGTGCGTAGGGTTGGAGGACTGAGAGATACCGTGATCGATATTGGCGACAACGGTTTCGGGATCTGCCATGACCAAACGAGTATTTGGGATGTTACACATTCTATTAACCGTGCAGTTGGATTTTACAATGATAAAAAAGCCTTTAAAGCTGTAAGAAAAACCATGATGAAAATTGATCATTCATGGGATAGGGCAGCCTTGAATTATATAGAATTATACCAAAATTTAAAATAAGCTTAAGCATGACTGACAAAGTTTTAGGCGTTATCCTTGGCGGTGGCCAGGGCTCTAGATTATCGCCACTAACACAAACACGTTCTAAACCGGCAGTTCCGATAGCTGGTAAATACCGTTTGGTAGACATTCCAATCTCGAACTGTCTCAATTCGGGTATCCACCGTATGTTTGTGTTAACCCAGTTTAATTCGGCATCCCTAAATAAACACATTAAAAATACCTATCATTTTAGTCACTTCAGTACGGCTTTTGTTGATATTTTGGCTGCCGAGCAAACGGTGCAAAACTCTGGCTGGTTCCAGGGTACTGCAGATGCTGTCCGTCAGTGTATGCATCACATCGTTTCTCATGAATTTGATTATATTTTAATCCTTTCTGGCGATCAGCTCTACCAGATGGATTTTAAAGATATGATTGAGAAACATATCGAAGCTGCTGCAGAAATTACCATTGCTACCATTCCGGTGACGGCAAAGGATGCTACTGATTTTGGTATTTTAAAGGCTGATGAAGAAAACATGATCACTTCATTTATCGAAAAACCGAAAACTGGTTTGGAGGATTGGGTTTCTGATACCGGCGAAGAAATGCAGGGCGAAGGACGTAATTTTCTGGCATCGATGGGGATTTATGTTTTTAACCGCGATTACCTGATCAATATCTTAAACGAAAACGAAGAGGAAAAGGATTTTGGTAAAGAAATTTTGCCGAGAGCTATTAGGGAAAGCCGGGTTTTAAGTTTCCAATATGAGGGTTATTGGACCGATATCGGTAACATTTCATCTTTCTTTGAAGCCAATTTAGGACTGACAGATGAAATACCGAAGTTTAATATGTTCGATAGCAACCATGCTATTTTTACCAGGGCAAGGATGTTGCCACCTTCGAAAATTTCGGGTACCACTTTAGATAAAACCATTATTGCTGAAGGCTGTATTATTCAGGCGAGCAAGGTAGAACATGCTGTTTTAGGGATCAGGTCGAGAATAGGAAAGGATACGGTGATTACCAATGCCTATATAATGGGTAGCGACAGGTACCAGACTTTAGAAGAGATACAGGAAGAAAACAGTAAGGGAAATTCTTTGATCGGAATAGGCGATCGTTGCTTCATCAATAATGCCATCATTGATAAAAATTGTCGTATTGGCAACGATGTTAAAATTAATGGCGGCGATCATTTGGAAGATGGCGATTTTGAGCTTTATGCTGTAAAAGATGGTATAGTGGTTATTAAAAAAGGCGCTGTTGTACCAAGTGGTACAGTTATTTAAGATATATTGTCATTCTGAGCGAAGCGAAGAATCTTTCAAGACCTTACAGATTTTTTAAATCCGTGAGGTCTTTTCAGTTTATTCCAGCGAAAAACCCTGGATATATAAGGTCTTTTTCTCTTTCTACCCAACATTTTCCCGATAAGCTTGTTAGTAAATAAACAAAAAATAGTTTATGACCGATCATCAACACCTTTATCAAACAGGAATTATAGGAAATTGCGCTTTTATTGCTCACGTAAATAAAAATACTGATATATCCTGGCTTTGCTGGCCACGTTTTGATAGCCCTTTTGTATTTGGCAGTTTATTGGATGAAAAAAAAGGAGGTGATTTTTCGATTTTGCCACAGGGCGAATTTACTTCTCATCAATATTACATCGAGAATACCAATGTTCTAAGAACGGAGATTACCGCCGAAGACGGAAAATACCGGATTACCGATTTTGCACCCCGTTTTCATTTATACGATCGCTATTTTAAACCACTGATGTTTATCAGAAAAATTGAGCCTTTAGAAGGTAACCCACGCATTACCATTAAGTGTGAGCCGGTTTGCGATTATGGAAAAGGTAAAATGAGATCAAGCAGGGGAAGCAATCACATCGACTATTTGGGCTGTGATGAAAATATCCGCTTAAGTACCAATGTATCACTTACCTATATTTTTGACCAGAAAGCATTTGTGCTGAACGAGCCAAAGTATTTGGTGATGACTTATGGACAAAATTTAGAAGCACCGATCGTTAGTACAGCCGAGAATTTTTTAAGGGAAACCATTTCTTATTGGCGCTTATGGATCAAACATTCATCAATAGCAGGTTTTTACCAGCCATTTGTAATCCGTTCGGCCCTCGTTTTGAAAATCCACCAATATGAAGACACAGGTGCCATTATAGCCGCAAGTACCACCAGTTTGCCCGAATCACCAGGTAGCACAAGAAACTGGGATTATCGCTATTGCTGGCTTCGCGATTCGCACTATGTGCTCACATCCTTAAACCATATCGGACATTTTGAAGAAATGGAAAGGTATTTTAATTACCTGTCCGATATTTCGCGTGCTGAAGATGTGCGTTACCAGCCTTTATATGGTATTGCGGGCGAAAGACAAATTACCGAACGGACTCTTGACCATCTGGATGGTTATAAAGGAGAACAGCCCATTAGGATCGGAAATCAGGCTTACGAACACATTCAGAATGATATCTATGGGCAGGTTTTGATTTCTATGCTGCCACTTTATACCGACCACCGTTTTGTTTTTTCGGAACGTGGTGATTCAGTAAAGTGGATTGAAAGTGTACTTTCTAAAATTGAACGTACCATTGATGAAAAGGATGCCGGAATATGGGAATTCAGAAACATTGCCAATGTACATTGTTATAGTAACCTTTTCCAATGGGCAGGCGCGCAGGCTGCTTTAAAAATGGCTAAAACCATTGGTAATGAAGATTTCGAAAGACGTGCAAATCTGCTGATTGAGAAAGCTTCAGCACATATTGAAGCCTGCTACGATCCGGAAAGAAAAGTGTATACCAATGCTGTAGGAAGTCCGCATTTGGATGCCAGCACACTACAGCTGATTATGATGAATTATCTTGATCCCGCTTCTGACAGGGCAAAGGACCACTTAACTGCTTTAGAAAAGGAACTCAAAACTGAAGATGGACTTTTTTACCGATACCTGCATGCTGATGATTTCGGTAAACCCAAAACCACATTTTTAATCTGCGCATTTTGGTATGTAGAAGCTTTGGCCTGTGTGGGCCGTACTGACGAAGCGATAAAGGAGTTTGAAAATATTATTAAATACTGTAACCACCTGCTATTGTTTAGCGAAGATGTTGACGCCAAAACAGGTAGTCAATGGGGTAACTTCCCGCAGGCTTATAGTCATGTAGGTTTGATGAATGCCGCTTACCGCATTGCGATTAAGCTGGACAGGCCGATATTTTTGTAGGATTATAGATTAAGCTTTGACAACTATGATATGTAAAACACATATTTGACGTTGTCAAAGCTATTTAAAAAAGGTCTGTGGGGACACAGAACCTGGCTTCGGGGCGGGAGAGATCTTTCCTGTAAAAAGCCCCTGAAACAAGTTCAGGGTGACGTTGCAGAGAGATTTAATGGATATGATAAAGTTCAATAGAAATAGTCGTCCTCTCGACTGAAATGCAGAGGAATGGAGAGATCTATTTGAAAATATCTTTCTAATAGATTTCTCGACTGCGTTTCGCTCCGCTCAAAAAGACGATATCTTACGTAAAAAATAGGTCTGTTAGGACACACACCTTCGTATTGGATTAATAGCTTTGGGCAAAAAAACTGCGGAAATCATATTGAATCTGCGGGATCTCTTTAAAATTATAGTTGAAAAAAAGGTCTGTGGGGACACAGACCCTGGTTAGGGACGGGAGAGAGATCTTTCCTATAAAAAGACCCTGAAACAAGTTCAGGGTGACGTTGCAGAGAGATTTAATGGATAGGATAAAGTTCAATAGAAAGCATCGTCATCTCGACTGAAACGCAGAGGAATGGAGAGATCTATTTGAAAATATCTTTCTAATAGATTTCTCGGCGTTTCGCTCCGCTCAAAAAGACGATATCTTACGTAAAAAATAGGTCTGTTAGGACACACACCTTCGTATTGGATTAATAGCTTTGGGCAAAAAATCTGCGGAAATCATATTGAATCTGCGGGATTCTTTAAAATTTAGTTGAAAAGAGGTCTGTGGGGACACAGACCCTGACTTCCGGTCGGGAGAGATCTTTCCTGTAAAAAAGACCCTGAAACAAGTTCAGGGTGACGTTGCAGAGAGATTTAAAGGATAAAATTCAATAGAAAGCATCGCCATCTCTACTAACATGCAGAGGAATGGAGAGATCTATTTGAAAATATCTCTCTAATAGATTTCTCGACTTCGTTCCGCTACGCTCGAAAAGACGATATCTTTCATAAGAAATAGGTATGTTAGGACACACACCTTCGTATTGGATTAATAGATCTGGGCATAAAATCCGCGAAAATCATATGGAATCTGTGGGATTTCTTTAAAATTATAGTTGAAAAAAAGGTCTGTGGGGACACAGACCTTGGCATTATGGTATTAATTAACTATATATTTATTAACCCCGTTCTATAAACTCTTCTTTAACTAAACTCCAAAGTAACTTTCTTACCTCTTTAAAATCATTTAAGTAATACTTTGCTTCTGAAATATTATTGCCAACTTTTATGGTAAAAGCATCATCTGGCAGTACTTTGAAAATGTCTTCATCGGTATGGTCATCGCCTAATGCCAGAATGAAATCAGGGTTTTTATCATATAACCAGTTTAAAGCAGCTTTTCCTTTATTAACTTCTATATTTTTAAACTCGATTACTTTGTTCCCTGGCATCAACTGCAGTCCTTTATCAGCAGCCAGAATTTTCATGTGGCTTACGATTTCATTGGCACGTAAATCACCTAATCCATCTTCTGCTTTTCGATAGTGCCATACCATTGAATAGCTTTTTTCTTCAATGAACGATCCCGGAGTACGGTCGGTATAGGTTTCTAATAAAGTCTTTATTTCCTGTTTCCATTGGTCGGTAAGCAGGGGCAGACTGTTCCATTTATCTCCATACGATTTTTGCCATGCGCCATGCTCAGCAATCAGATCTACCTTTAAATGCCCAAACCACTGCTCCAGTGTTTCATGTCTCCTTCCGCTGATGATTACCACTTTATTGGCATGATCAAGGGTCAGGTTTTCGATCAGATCATAAAGTTCGTCGTCAGGAGAGGCATCATCAATGTTTCCGGTAAAATCTACCAGTGTGCCATCATAATCTAAAAATAGAACCCTGTCGGTTGTTGTTGCATATTTAGCAGCAATTACTTCATTAATCGAATTTACTGCGTGTTTGGTTAATAATGATTTTTGAGAATCTTTCACTTCGTTTAATCTTAAAATAAAATTGTTAACCCAATGTTTAACGTTAAATTTTTCTACTATAGCCCGCATGGCTTTCATGCGTTGCTGTTGTTCTTCCAAAGGCATTTTTAATGCAGTTACGATGGCTTCCATAATGTCGCCTATATTATTGGGATTAACAATTACAGCATCAGTTAATTCTTTGGAAGCACCTGCCATTTCGCTTAAAATCAATACACCATCTTCGTGGTTCCGGCTAGCTACATATTCTTTACTTACCAGATTCATCCCATCGCGCATTGGCGTTACCAGGCAAATGTCGGCAGTTGAATAAAGTGCAGAGAGTACTTCAATAGGGAAAGAGCGATAAAAATAATTTACGGGAATCCAGTTTATGGAGCGGTACCTCGCATTTAAATTTCCAACAAACTGGTCAATCTGGTCTCTTAACTCGCTATATTGTGGTACGGTATCCCTTGAAGGGACTACAATCATGAAAAGTTCTATTTTACCAATATATTCGGGATGCTCCTGAAGTAGTAATTCCATGGCTTTTAACCTTTCGAGTATGCCTTTACTGTAATCTAACCGGTCAATAGAAAGGATTACTTTCATCTCTTCTTTACCAGTCCTGAAATAATCAATTTCTTTTTTTACTTTTTCAGTGACAGGTAGATCAGAAAATTTGTCGAAATCAATTCCCATTGGAAAAGCTTCTATCACAATTTGTCTTTCGTGGCTATTAAGTACGTTTGATGATGAATTTACGGGTAGCAAACGTGTAGCGGTGCTGATAAAATGGCGTACATCATCGTAAGTGTGAAAACCAATTAAATCGGCACCAATCAGGCCGTTTAATAGTTCTTCCCGCCAGGGGATGAGCCTGAAAATTTCGTATGACGGAAAGGGAATATGCTGAAAAAAACCGATTGTAGCATTCGGGAGTTTCTCTCTTAAAATGCCCGGCAACAGCAGCAATTGATAATCTTGAATCCAGATTTTATCCTTTCGATCCAGTACATGCATGGCACTTTTGGCAAATTTCTCATTTACCGATCGGTAGCAATCCCAATAACTTTGTTCATAATTTGCGTAGGTAACCAGGTAATGAAATACAGGCCATAACACTTCATTTGAAAAGCCTTCGTAATATAAATTAATTTCGTTTTGGGTAAGAAAAACCGGATAGAGGTTTAGTTCGGCAAGTTTTTGCGTAACTTCTTCCTGACGTTCTTCCGGAACCTCAATTCCGGGCCATCCGATCCAAATGGAGTTGCCTGATTTATATACATCGCCAAGGCCGGTGGCAAGGCCGCCCTCGCTGGGAATAAACGTGTATTCTTCGTTCTCTTCAATGATTTTAACGGGTAGTCTGTTCGATATTATAACTGTCTTCATGCTTTTATTCGATGTATCTATATCTTAAAAGCATTGTCATTCTTATTTTGTTTGAATTTTTAGGTCAAAAAAACATTCAGATGATTAAACGTAGTTAAATACCAATGAAAAAGTTGTACCACTTTCGGGAGTAGAAATAACTTCGATACTGCCTCTGTGCATTTTCATGATGTTTCGGCTGATGGTTAATCCTATACCCGATCCATTTTTCCTGGTGGTATAAAATGGAACGAATATTTTTTCAAGATCATCAGCGTCTATACCTTTTCCATTATCACTAACATCGATATATAGCTTGGTGTTTTCTAAACGGTAATTTACATTGATATGAGGCATATCCTTATTTTCGACCGCATAAATACTGTTGGTAATCAGGTTGATTAATACCTGTTCTATTAATTTCAGATCCAGCTGAATGGTGATTTTTGATGAAGTCTGTTCTACATCCAGCACCACATTTTTAACTTTAGCAAATGGCTGCATCAGTACCTTAATGTGCTTTAATATTTCTCCAATGGTATGCGGCTCAAGGTTTGGTGTAGGCAGTTCGGCAATTAAACGGTAATCTTTTACGAAATCCAGTAAACCTGATGAGCGCCTTTGGATCGTATGAAGTGCTGTTTTAAGGTCTTCCATTTCATCTTCAGTTAAGTCCTTTTTATCGGTTACCATTTTGTTGATAGTATCTGATAAGGAACTGATAGGCGTGATGGAATTTAAAATTTCATGCGAAATAACACCGACTAACCTGTTCCAGGCTTCAGTTTCTTTTTGCTCAATTTCATCTTTAATGTTCTGAAAACTAATGATGATATAGTTCTTCCCGTAAAGGTTTAAAGGAATCACTTCAGTAGATAACTGGGTTAGTTTATCCTGAATCTTAAGTTCCAGAAACCGTTTTCCACCTGTTGAAATCTGCTCTATTTCTGCTCCAAACGCTGGCAGATGCTCTTTTAACCGATGCCAGTATTTATAGGCGGGCACACCTAAAAGGTTAGAAGCGGCCTGATTGAAAAAGGCAATCTCGTTATCTTTTTCTGCTGTTGTATTGCTCACCACGATTACCCCAACCGGAACCTGCTCTAAAATGGTTTTGATCAGCTGAAACATGGCTTCCTGTTCCAGTTTAATTTGTTTGTGAACCTGTAAAATATCAGTAAACGATTCGTATAGCTCGGGGAAACTGCCTCTGGTTGTTTTGTTTCTGAAGTTTAAGGTATGATCTCTCGTTTTTACGGCCAAAATGAAACGGTTAATATCCGACCGGATCTGATTGATATAGTAATAAAGGGAAATAATGGTACCCAATAAAATCAGTGCAACGCCTGTAATGGTAAACCAGAGTTCGGTGTTTTTAATGAGGTAAAATAAAAGATAACCCAGCAGATTGATGGTCAGCAGGCGGAATATTAAACGGAAGGTAAAGCGTTGATAGAACATATTTTTAAAGCTAAAAGCTTAAAGGCGAAAGACTAAAGCTTTAAACTTTGGTCTTTTAGCTTTCAGCTTAGATTCCAAATTTTTCAATTCTTCTGTAAAGTGCTGCGCGGGTTAAACCTAATTCTGCCGCTGCTTTTGATATGTTTCCTTTGTGCTTATCAATGGCCTTCTGCACCATCATTTTCTCCATATCTTCCAGAGCCATTTCATCTGGTAGTGTGTTGTTCTGTGCGTAACGTTGCGGACTTAGCTGCAGATCATCTTCGGTAATATCAGCTCCATCGCTCATAATAACGGCTCTTTCCAACACATGCTGTAATTCGCGTACATTGCCTGGCCATTGATACTTTAATAATGCTTCCTGGGCCTTATTGCTTATTTTTTGCACATTTTTATGGTATTTGGCACTAAAGACCTGCAAAAAGTGATTGGCCAAAAGTAAAATATCTTCGCCACGTTTACGTAAAGCCGGCAACAAAAGTTCTACTGTATTAATGCGAAACAATAAATCCTGCCTGAATGTATTTTTTGCGACCATTTCGTTCAATGGCATATTGGTTGCCGTGATGAGGCGTATATTTACTTTACGCTCTTTGCTTTCGCCCAAACGGGTAACCGTTCGGTTTTGCAAAACACTTAATAACTTGGCCTGAAGTGGTAGTGTTAAATTTCCAATCTCATCTAAAAAAATCGTCCCCCCATCAGCTAGCTCAAAGCGGCCTGGTTTATCTTCTTTGGCGTCGGTAAAAGCGCCTTTAGCATAACCAAATAATTCACTTTCAAATAGATTTTCGTTTAGGGCACCTAAATCCACATGCATAAATACCTGGTTTTTCCGTTGTGAATTTCCGTGGATCTCATAGGCGAACACCTGTTTTCCGGTTCCGTTTTCACCCAGGATCAGCACATTTGCATCGGTAGGGGCAACTTTTAATAGCGTGTGCTGTAATTGCCTTATTTCGGTAGCCTGACCAACAATATTCTCAAATCCTCTAGTAAGATCTTTTTGAAGCGATGTGTGTATCTTTTCAAGCTTTTTAACCTTTTTGGTCGATTCACGAAGTTTTGATGCCGATGAAATGGTGGCAAACAGCTTTTCATTTTCCCAAGGCTTCAGGATGAAATCGGTAGCACCCTTTTTTATTGCTTTTACTGCAAGTTCAACATTACCAAAGGCAGTCATTAGTATCACCACATAATCTTTATCAATAGATAAAATATGTTCTAACCAATAAAGGCCTTCTCGGCCATCACTGGCACCTTTTTGATAGTTCATATCCAGCAAAATGATATCAATTTCATTTTTGCTCAGTAAAACGTTAATTTCTTTGGGCGATTTACATGTAATTACCTGCTTTACCTGTTGCTTTAAAAACAAACGGGCACTTAGCAGGATATCGTCATCATCGTCAATAATTAAAACAGTGGCATCTAACATAACCTTGCCTCTTCCAAGTTAGTATTTCTTATTTTTTGCTAATGTTATCCCTTCAATAAGGTGCTGAAAGGATGGCGCAAATTTAATAAAACTGTCCGCTCCCGCACATTAACTGTCCGATAACGAACATGTCAAAAATAAAATAATTAATTAGTATCTGGTAATCAGTGTTTTAAGTGTGTTTTGATGTTTTGGCACAAGCTTGGTTACTAGCAGACCAAACAGTAAACCAAACAATGGACAAGAAAATAGAGAAGAAGAGATTTAGCACTAAAACCCTGTTAATAATAGGTGGCGCAGTTGCTTTTGTAGCAATTGTAATTTATGGCTATACTTTGTCACTCAAAAAAGTTTATAGTGCCGATGCAGATAAGTTGACCATCAGTAAAGTAGAATATGGTGATTTTGAAGATGTAGTGCTGTTAAATGCCAGTGTAGTTCCCTTAACCTCGGTAATTGTAAGTTCATCAGAAGGAGGAACAGTTGCGGAAATTTTTACTGAAAATGGCGCATCCGTAGTGAAAGGTACACCACTGTTACGAATTGCAAATTCGAATGCCATGTTGGGGTATACCTCGCAACAGACGGCTGCTACCGAACAAATTAATCAGCTACGTAAATCGAGGTTGGATTTAGAACAAAATCAAAGAATCCTGAATCAGGATGTATTGGATGTGGAGAATAATTTACGTACTGCAACCCGTCAGTATCGATTGGACAGTGCACTTTTTGCCAAAAAGGTAATTACACTCCAGGAATTTAACAAATCTAACCAGGATTACGAATATTACCAGGGTAAATTGAAAATCGTTCGCCAGGCGATTAAACAGGAAAATCAGAGCCGTAAGATGCAACTGGCTCAGATTGACCAATCGATGGGGCAAATGAACGAAAGTTTGGAGATGATCCGCAAGAACATTGAAAATATGACCATTAAAGCGCCGGTTTCCGGTAAACTTTCTTCATACGATCCGGTAATTGGTAAATCTTATAATGCCAACGAAATGATCGGAAAGATTGATGTGTTACAAGGTTACAAACTGCAGGCAGGGGTTGATGAGTATTACATCAACCGTGTAAAAGAAGGACAAACCGCCAACTGTGAATTTAATGGTAAAACTTATAATTTAACCGTAAGCAAAGTAATTCCTGAGGTTACAGCGGGTCAGTTCCAGGTAGAAATGGTTTTTAAAGGTCCGGCACCTGAAGGTTTGCGACGTGGATTATCTTTACAAACAAAGTTAACTTTGTCTGATAATAGTAAATCACTGCTCCTTGCCCAGGGACAGTTTTTCCAGAGCACAGGTGGCTCGTGGGTTTTTTTAGTAAAGAATGGAAAAGCAACTAAGAAAAACGTTAAAATCGGACGAAAAAACTATCTGTATTATGAAATATTGGATGGTTTGCAGAAAGGCGACGAAGTAATTACTTCATCTTACGATCAGTTTAATCAATACGACCAGGTGGAGATTAGTAAGTAGGGCGTTTGGCGTTTGGCGTTTGGAGTTTGGCGTTTGGAGTTTGGCGTTTGGCGTTTGGCGTTTGGAGTTTGGCGTTTGGCGTTTGGAGTTTGGCGTTTGGCGTTTGGAGTTTGGAGTTTGGAGTTTGGAGTTTTTTAAGAAATGGGTTTAAAGTTAAACAAAAGATATAATCAGGTCTTGATACTTGCTACTAAATACCTGCTACCAAGTACCTGATACTAAATACTTGATACTAGAATTATGATTAAAATAGAAAATCTGGAAAAAGTTTACAAAACAGAAGAAGTAGAAACGACTGCACTCAATGGCATCAATCTCCATGTAGCAGCAGGAGAGTTTGTTTCCATTATGGGGCCATCAGGCTGTGGGAAATCTACCTTGTTAAATGTAATGGGTTTATTGGATAAGCCCGAAAGCGGAAGCTACAAATTTATTGATACAGAGCTTTTAACCCTCAACGACAGGGAGCGCTCAAATTTCCGAAAGAGAAACATGGGTTTCGTTTTCCAGAATTTCAATTTGATCGATGAATTAACCGTTTTTGAGAACATTGAATTGCCCTTAATTTATAACAAGGTTCCTGCCGGAGAGCGTAAGAAACTGGTAAACGAAATCATCGAGCGAATGAATATTGTAAACCGTAGCGGGCATTTTCCACAACAATTATCCGGCGGACAACAGCAAAGGGTAGCGGTAGCAAGGGCCTTGGTTACCAAGCCGAAATTGGTTTTGGCCGATGAGCCTACCGGAAACCTGGATAGCTCACATGGTAACGAAGTAATGGAATTGCTCTGCGAGCTAAATGAAACCGGAACCACCATTGTAATGGTTACACACTCCAGTCACGATGCCAGTTTCTCTAACCGGATCATTAACCTGAAAGATGGTCATGTGATTTCGGAAAAGATAAATAAAAGTAGAAACGAAGAACTGATATAGAGGTTTAAGGTAAAAGGTTTAGGGTGTAAGGTTAATCTTCCTTAAACCTTCAGCCCTAAACCTTACACCTAAAAAAAAGATTTTAGTTTAGTTAATGATAGCCGCCCAATAATCTTCCCGGATGGGAAGATCTGGGATTGGCAAATAAGGTAAAAGGTTCATAGGTAGAAGGCGTATGGTTTATGCGCTAAAACCTTCCAACCTTTTAACCTTCCAACTTTCAACCTTAGCAATATGTTCAAATTAAACCTGAAAATAGCCTTACGGAACCTTTGGAAAAACAAGGGTTTCTCTCTGATCAATATCGGTGGCTTAGCCATTGGCTTGGCCAGTTGCATGGTTTTGTTACTTTATGTGGCTTACGAGTGGAGTTACGATAAGCAATTCTCCAATCATGATAAGACTTATGTAGTTTATCAAAACATGAAGGCAAGCGGTAAAACTTTTAGCTGGGCCTGGACACCCAATGTGATGGCTAAAGAAGTGCAGGAAAAAATTCCTGGTGTTAAATATGCCGCTCACACTACTTATCCGAGAAAACAACTCGTTACTGTTGGCGATAATAAAATAAATAGCAGTGCCATCTTTGCTGATCAAAATTTCATTAAAATACTGGACTACAAATTTCTTGAGGGAAGCCCCGTTCAGGTTTTGAAAGATGTAAATACCATTATCCTCACCAAATCTTTTGCAAAAAAGTTATTTGGAAATGAAGATCCTATTAATAAAATGGTAAAGCTTGAAAATCAGGATGTATTAAAGGTAGAAGCAGTAATAGAAGATGTGCCTGCCAACAGTAGCCTGGCTTTTGAGTGCATTATGCCTTGGGCACTGTTAGAAAAACGGGAAAGCTTGGTAAAGGAGGGCAATTGGGGCAATAATATGTGCCTAACGCTTGTCCAGTTAAAGGATAACAACTTTTTCAGCGTTGCAAATAATTTGATGCATGATATCTATAAACGCAACCAGAAAGATAATATGTCTGAAGCTTTATTACATCCATTAAACAAATGGCATCTGTACGATGATTTTGTAAACGGCAAATCGGTAGGTGGCAAAATAGATCAGCTTAGGATATTTTTATTGCTGGCCTTTTGCATTTTGTTGATCGCCTGTGTAAATTTTATGAACTTATCTACAGCACGCTCAGAGCGCAGGGCAAAAGAGGTTGGCGTTCGTAAAGCAATAGGGTCAACGCGTAAAGCGCTTATCAATCAGTTTTTCTTAGAATCCTTACTCCTCACTTTTATCGCAACCGTCTTAGCTTTTATCTTAATTGAGGTTAGTTTGCCATATTTTAATAGCTTGTTAGATATTAAACTAACAATAGACTACCATAATGGCCTGTTTTGGTTAACCTTGTTGGGGTTAATGATTTTGACCGGATTGGTTGCCGGCAGTTATCCGGCCCTTTATCTATCTTCTTTCGAGCCTATAAAAGTTTTAAAAGGTTTCACCCTTAAAACAGATTCATCCGCTGCGGTAAGAAAAGTGCTAGTGGTGGGCCAATTCGTTTTTGCTGCAGCTTTAATTGTTTGCACAGCCGTCATTTATCAGCAGCTCAATTATGTTAAGAACAAGCCCATTGGTTACGAC
Source organism: Pedobacter sp. BG31 (assembly GCF_042464845.1). Lineage (NCBI taxonomy): Bacteria > Pseudomonadati > Bacteroidota > Sphingobacteriia > Sphingobacteriales > Sphingobacteriaceae > Pedobacter > Pedobacter sp. BG31. The sequence goes on along the minus strand of NZ_JBHNZK010000030.1, from coordinate 24,520 downwards.
AAATCCAATTTGATTCAAATTGCTGTAGTAGGAAAAATAACCGATCCCGTTAAATTGGACTTGCTTAAAACCCAACTGTTAGCATCGGGCGCTGTAAGCAATGTTACCTCTTTCAGTACAGACTTTACTGAAGGAGGAGACAATACTACGGCTGTCTACTGGGAAGGCAAAAATCCTAATGAGGCTATTTCTTTCAACCATAGGGCAATAGGATATGATTTTGTTGAAACGATTGGCACTAAAATGATCAGCGGCAGGGAGTTCTCTGTGAAATTTCCTAATGATACCAATAGCGTATTGTTAAATGAAGCAGCAGTGAAAATGATGGGATTGAAAAATCCGGTGGGCAAGGTAATCACTTTCTGGGGTAGAAAACTAACTACTGTTGGTGTTGTAAAAGATTTTGTGGTAGAAAGTGCTTATCAAAGAGTGGCCCCGATGATTTTTAGGGCAAATACAAATGGCGACGCGAGGGTACTTATAGCAAGGTTAAGTCCAAATCAGAACATCAGCTCTTCTCTGGCCAAGATTGATGATCTGGTACAACAAATGGAGCCAAATTATCCTGTAAACCGAAAATTTGTGAACGAATCTTTTGAAGAGAAATTTAAAAATGAAAAATTATTGGGTTCACTTTCGAACTGGTTTGGTGGTTTTGCCATTTTCATTTCTTGTTTAGGCTTATTGGGTCTGGCGCTTTTTATGGCCGAACAACGCAAAAAGGAAATCAGTATCCGGAAGGTTTTAGGCGCGAGTACCGGCAATATCCTGGTGTTGCTGAATAAAGACTTTATAAAGCTGGTAGCCATTGCCAATATGATTGCCTTTCCTTTAGCTTATATCATTATCAATAAATGGCTGTCTGCTTTTGATTATCGTGTGGCTATTTCGTTTCTACCCTTTCTGCTCGCCATCGTCATCTCTGTTTTAATTGCAGTGTTAACGGTCAGTTTGCAATCGGTAAAAGTGGCAAAGGCAAATCCTATTGATGCACTTAAATATGAATAATGGAGAGAAGGCGAAAGGTCTTAAGTTAGAAGGCTAAAGTGTCCAAAACCTTACAACCTGCAACCTTTCAACATTTAAATTTAAAAAGATGTTTAGACTCAATCTAAAAATAGCCTTACGCAACCTTTGGCGCAACAAAGGCTTCACGCTGATCAATCTGGGCGGGTTGGCCATTGGTTTGGCCAGCTGCATGATTTTATTATTGTATGTAGCCTACGAATATGGTTATGATAAGCAGTTTACCAATTATGATAAAACTTATGTGCTTTACAATAAACAAAAAACCGCTTCTGAAACCTTTAGCTTTATGGCCTTCCCAGGTCAGTTGAGAGATGAAATCAAAGAAAAAGTTCCTGGTGTGGCCAAGGTAAGCCGTTTATCTTATGCTGAACCGATGCTTTTATCCTACAATCAGAACAACTTTAAAATGAACGCCGTTTTCGGCGATCCGGATCTTCTTAAGATGTTCGATTATAGGGTGTTGAAAGGTAATCCAAATACTTTTTTGAACAGTGTAGATGGGGTAATTCTGACAGAGACACTGGCTAAAAACCTTTTTGGTAATGAAGATCCGCTTAACAAGGTAGTTAAACTGGATAACAAGGAGAGTTTGAAAGTAGAAGGCGTTATTGCTGATCGCCCTAAAAATTCGACATTGGGACAAGATTATATCATGTCCTGGAGATTGTACGAAAAATTAAATCCATGGACTAAAGACAGTGGCTGGGGAAACAACTATTGTATGTTGTTTGCGCAACTTCAGGATAATTCCTTTTTTGCTCGTGCCAATAACCAGATGAAAGGCATGATCAAGGCCCACGATAAAGCAATTAATGGCGAACCTTTTATGCATCCTTTATCTAAATGGCATTTATACGATAAATTTGAAAATGGTAAAAACGTAGGCGGAAGGATAGATCAGCTCAGAATATTCTTTCTTTTGGCTTTTTGTATCCTGCTAATTGCCTGCGTTAATTTCATGAACCTTTCTACCGCCAAATCAGAAAAACGGGCACGCGAAGTTGGCGTGCGTAAAGCTATCGGCTCTTCCAGAAATAACCTGGTAAGCCAGTTCATGTTCGAATCCGTTTTATTAACCACACTGAGCATGCTTGTGGCTTTTGTTTTAATTGAAGTAAGCCTGCCGTATTTTAACAATTTATTGGGCATTACCCTTGGGATAGATTATAAAGATTATAAATTTTGGACGGTGTTTTTTGGCTTAACGCTGTTTACTGCGGTAATTGCCGGAAGTTATCCTGCTTTTTATCTTTCTTCTTTTGACCCGGTTAAAGTCTTAAAAGGGTTTAAACTTGCCGGAGGCTCTTCACTGTCAATTCGTAAATTCCTGGTTATTTTTCAATTTGTATTCGCAGCCTGTTTAATCGTTTGTACTGCAGTAATTTATCAGCAGTTAAACTATATTAAAAATAAACCTATCGGTTACAACAAAGCAAATCTGGTACAGATTTCTATAGAAGGTGAATTTTCAAAAAAGGAAAAACGCGAAATCCTCAGAGATGAATTGCTTAAATCGGGTGCCGTAACTGCCTATACCGAGTACAGTTTGTCGTTAACTAGTGGTGGTAACAATACTTATGGAATCAACTGGCCGGGTAAAAACCCAAAAGATCAAATCCTAATCAACTTTAGGTTTACCAACCTCGATCTCACCAAAACTACTGGTATGGAAATGTTAAAGGGAAGAGACTTTTCTAAAGATTTTGTAGATACCGCTCATGTATTGGTTAATGAGGCATTGGTTAAGGTGATGGGAATGAAAGATCCTGTCGGTAAAATGATTGAATGGGGGCAGCCAGTAAGGATCATTGGAGTGGTTAAAGATTATGTAATGGAATCTCCGTATCAGAAAGCAACTCCTTTACTTATTGCGCAAAATCCTGATAATGTTACTACCATTATTATGAGATTAAATGATAAAAACAACATCACCTCATCTGTTAACCAGATTAGCGAAACAGCGAAGAGACTAAATCCTGCTTATCCGGCCACGATAAGGTTTGTTGATGACAACTTTGAATTAAAATTCAAAAATGAAAAACTGTTGGGAACACTTTCTAACTGGTTTGGAGGTTTTGCTATTTTTATTTCTTGTCTGGGTTTATTGGGTCTGGCTTTATTTATGGCCGAGCAGCGCAAAAAGGAAATCAGTATCCGGAAGGTTTTAGGCGCCAGTACGGCAAATATCCTCACTTTATTGAATAAAGACTTTGTCAAACTGGTTGCCATCGCCAACCTGATTGCATTTCCGTTAGCTTATATCGTTATCAATAAATGGCTTTCAGCTTATGAATATCGTGTATCAATTTCCCCTTTGCCGTTTATCATCGCCATCGGATTATCGGTATTGATAGCCATTTTAACGGTTAGCGTACAATCGTTAAAAGTGGCCAAGGCAAATCCTGTTGATGCTTTGAAATATGAATAGAGATCGGAAGGAAGAGGGTAAGAAGGTAGAGGGCTAAAGCGTCCTAAACCTTCCAACCTTTAACCTTTCAACCTTCAACCTAAAAAATATGTTCAAATTAAATCTAAAGATCGCGTTGCGGAACCTATGGAGAAATAAAGGGATTACAGCCATTAATATTGGCGGGCTGGCCATTGCTTTGGCTGCGTTTATTTTGGTAACGCTCTATTTTACCTATGAAACCAGTTTCGATAAGGAAAATCCGAATTACGAAAATATATACATTGTTGGAATAACATACCCGGAATTTAAAACCAATTATGTTGCTGCCCCTTTTGCTGAAGCAATCAGGCAAAATTTTCCAGAAGTTGTGTCGGCAGGTGTGATAAAGGATAGTGCTTTTGAACTGACAATTAAAAACGGAAAAAATACGCTGTTTACTAAAAAAATTCTACAGGTAAGTTATGATGCCGCCAGAATTCTAAATATCCAGCCCGCTAATGGTCTCATAAAGCCGGCAGGAGAGCGCGAACGACTTACTTATCTGAGCACTGAAAGCATGAAAACGCTTTTTCCGAATAAACAGGATGATAAACCAGAAATGGTTGGTTTTGGAGCAAGCACTTCTGGAATAACCGGAGTGATTAATGGATCTATAAAAAATAACCAGCATTCCAACTTCTCTTTTGATGGTGTTAGTATTGGTAATGAACTTGGCAAGAATGATCATTATAACACGAACGATTACACCATCTATTTACAGGTAAAACCTGCAACAGATGTTGAAAATCTTGAACAAAAAATTACCGGTTTATACCGTGCTGAATTATTGAAGGACAAAAGTGAGAAAAAGTCAATAAAAGAAATAAAGGGTATCTCTACCTTTTTAGACCCATTGGCTAACCAGCATTTAAAGCCAAAAGCGGGTAACGATGCTCCCTATAAAATATTAATAGCAATTTCTGTCCTGGGTGTTTTGATTTTGGTGATTGCCTGTATCAACTTCACTAATCTGAGTATAGCACAAGCAGGTAAGCGAGCTAAAGAGGTCGGTATAAAGAAAGTTATGGGTGCTTATCGTTTCCAGTTAACCAAACAGTTCTTGGTAGAGATCTTGATGCAATGTTTAGGCGCTATTATTTTAGCATTAATTATGGCAGAATTAGCTTTGCCTAGATTCAACAGCCTGTTTCAGGTTCACTTGTCCATCTGGCATAGTGCGAATGGGTTATTCTGGAAAATACCTCTTATCTTAGCATTAATTACCTTTTGCGCAGGCATTTATCCGGCGATTGTTTTGTCAGGTTTTAAGCCATCACTCGTACTTAAAGGCAATTTCTCTACCAGTAAACAAAGTTATTGGCTACGTAATGCGTTGCTGGTTTTTCAATTTAGTATGGCAGTTATTTTCATTATTGGCTTATTCATTATCAATTCGCAGTTAAAATACATGCGAAGCGAAGATTTAGGCTTTAATGCCAGTCAGGTTGTTTATGTCAAAAATTTAACAATGTTTAATAATCCGGCCAAATTTGGCTCAATTAATTTCGAACCTGTCAGGCAAAAAATACTAAAAGTTCCAGGTATCAAATCAGCAACGGTAAGTACATTTATTCCTGGCGGCCCAAATGGAATAAACAGCTATACTGCAAATGGTATAAAAGCCAATATTGATTTTGTTAATGTAGAGTTTGATTATTTTGAAACTTTGGATATTAAGTTAAAAGCAGGGCGCTTTTTCTCAAGCAAATTTAAAACTGACACGATAAATTCGGCAATTGTAAATGAAAGTGCAGTTGCCAGGTATGGTATTAAAAATCCTGTTGGACAAATAATCAGGGGCTGCGATATCGATTATAAAATAGTTGGTGTAATAAAGGATTTTAAAACGCAAGGTTTTGAAAATGTAATTCAACCCACAATTTATACCATTAAAGATCCTTGCGGAAGCTTTAAAACAGAAATATTGCTCAAGATCGAACAAAATAAAATGGCCGATGCACTAGCTACATTAAAAGCGCAATGGCCTGAAATTAATAAACTTGATGGAGAAGATTTTCGCTATGCCTTTCTCGACGAACTTTACGGTAAGCTGTTCAAAAAGCAGGAACAATTGCAGTCGGTATTTTTCACTGCTGCTGTACTCACTATTTTTATTGCATTACTGGGTTTATATGCATTTGCCAAATACATTACCAATGGGCGCTTAAAAGAAATTGCCGTGCGTAAAATTTTGGGTGCAACTGATGTGCAGTTGCTTAAACTGATCAATAGTTCATTTTTTTACCTGGTCGTTGTTGCAAACATCGTTTCCTGGCCAATTGCCTATGTGGTTACCAATATGTGGCTCAAGACCTTTGCTTACCGGATCGATTTTCCTGTTTTGCCATTTGTAACTACCACATTGATAACGATTTTATTAACCATTATAACTGTAAGTATACAGGCCAAAAAAGCAGTAAATGCCAATCCCGTTGATGCTTTGAAATATGAATAACGAACTGCGATAGGCGTTTGGTGTTTAGCGGGATTCACCGCTAACCGCACAGCGCTTTACGCTAAACCTGACAAATATGTTCAAATTAAACTTAAAAATCGCCTTACGCAACCTCTGGAAGAATAAAACCTCTTCCTTTATCAACGTAGTTGGTTTAGCTATTGGTCTTGCAGCCTGTTTAATGTTGCTCCTGTATGTTACTTACGAATGGAACTTTGATAAACAGGCTAAAAACTGGCGGAATGTATATGTTGCCATGACTAATGTTCCTGGGGATGGTAATAAAATTGCTGCAACTTTTAATGGTACTACAACTGCTCTCGGTCCATTATTAAAAGCGCATTTACCAGAGGTGAAATATGTTGCCCGTATGGATTATGGCAAAAAAAGTTTAATTGCTAACGGACAAAACAGCTATAAAAAGGATTCAAAATTTGCTGAACCTGACCTGCTTAAAATGTATGATTATCAATTTATTTCAGGTGATCCGAAAACCGCGTTAAAGAATCCGCTTTCTGCGATCTTAACGGAAAGTACAGCAAAAACTTTGTTTGGAACAACCGACGTTTTAAACAAAGTTGTCCGTTATCAGGATAGGCAAGATTTGACCATTACAGGTATAATCAAAGATTTGCCAGAAAACAGTTCTAATCGTTTTGATTTCTTAATGCCCTGGTCGTTCTATGAAATTCTTGATCGCGATGTTAAAGATTTAAACTGGAATAATTACAGTTTCGTAACGATGGTATTGTTAGATCAGAATGCAGATATTGATTTGGTAAATCGTAAAGTTGATGCTTTGGTGAAGACAAATGCACCACAAAATGCACAATCACAACCACATTTTCTGTATCAAGCCAGCAAACTGCACTTGTTCGGGAAGTTTGAAAATGGCAAACCTATAGGTGGCGATATTGAGCAGATTTACCTTTTTATTGGTTTAGCATTTGGGATTTTACTGATTGCCTGTATCAATTTTATGAACATGGCTACGGCAAAATCGGAGAAAAGAGCAAAGGAAGTCGGTATTAAGAAAACCATTGGAGCAAACCGCTCGTCACTAATTCTTCAGTTTTTAACCGAATCGATGGTTCTTACATTCATTGCGGTTGTACTCGCCATTGCTTTACTTGAACTTTCGCTTCCGGCATTTAATCGATTACTGAACTTCAATATTGGTATTTCTTATTTTAGAGTGACGAGTTGGCTTGGGATATTGGGAATTGTATCAGCCACGGGGCTAATAGCAGGTAGTTATCCGGCTTTTTATCTCTCATCCTTTAATCCAATCCAAACATTAAAAAGAAAAATAAATGCCAAAGGATTTCTAAATATCAGTTTAAGGGAGGTTTTGGTGATCGGTCAATTCTGTTTCGCTATTATACTCATTATTGCAACGTTAGTTATCTATCGCCAGATTCAATACATCAAAAATAAGCCCGTGGGCTTTGATGTTAATGCGCTGGTCGAAATGCCCCAGGAGGGAGAATTGAAAACCAAATTCGATTTATTTAAAACTCAATTGCTAAAAGCAGGAGCTGTTACGTCGATGTATCAATCATCTGTTAGTCTTTCTCATCATGGCCGAAATTTTATGGATATAAAATGGGATGGAATGACCAAGCCTGAAAATACAGTTATGTTCAACCAAGTGGCTACATCATACGACTTTATTAAGACCAATGGCATTAAATTACTGGCGGGAAGAGATTTTTCAGAACGTTTTGCCTCAGATACCAGCGCAATAATGGTTAGTGCATCGGCTGTAAAAGTATTTGGCTACAAAAATCCGATTGGTAAAAAAGTAACGCTTTTCGGTACAAACGCACACATTATTGGTGTGTTTGATGATTACGTATGGGATTCTCCATACAAATCGAACAATCCACAAGTTGTTTTCATCAATTTAAAGCAAACCGGTACCATCACCATGCGTCTCAATAATGCAAATAGTTTGCAGCGTAATATCGAAACCATTAATAGAATTACAAAAGCATTTAACCCAGCTTACCCAACTGAGATCTCATTTGTAAATTCACTGTATCAGGAAAAATATAAGTCAGAACAAATATTGGGAATATTATCTAACCTTTTCGGCGGATTGGCCATTTTTGTTTCCTGCCTGGGTTTGTTTGGCCTTGTTGCCTATAGTTCCGAACAACGTACCAAGGAATTTGGTGTAAGGAAGGTTTTAGGCGCATCTGTAGCCAATTTAATGCAGTTACTATCACTGTCTTTCCTAAAAATGATCGCTGTAGCCATCGTAATTGCCATACCAATCGGTTATTTGTCAATGGTAAAATGGTTAAATAATTTTGAATATCATACAGAATTTAGCTGGTGGATTATGCCGCTAGCTGCTATTGGAACTTTAACTATAGCATTATTTACGGTGAGCTTTCAGGCTTATAAAACGGCGAAAGCTAACCCTGTTGATGCACTTAAATACGAATAATACAAGGTGGAAAGGTAGAAGGTAATGAGGCGGATGGTTTAAACGCCCAATCCCTCAACCCTCAACCTTTTTACCCTCAACCTCAAAAATATGTTCAAATTAAATCTAAAAATCGCCTTACGCAACCTTTGGAAAAATAAGGGCTTTACATTAATCAATGTTGGTGGTCTGGCCATCGGCATGGCTTGTTGTTTAATGTTGTTGCTCTACGTAAATTACGAGTGGAGTTTCGACAAACAGTATGAAAATGCCGATAAGGTTTATTTCGCAGCCTTAAACCTTAAATTTAATGGCAAACTGTCCACAACCATGGCGGTTCCAAATAAACTAGCTAAAGCCGGTGTTTCAGAACTGCCAGGCATTAAAAGTGCAGCCCGCATATCGATGAATAACGGAGAGAAGTTGTTCAGCCATAATCAGCATCATTTTAAACTTTCAGGGATGAGTGTTGATCCGGATTTTTTAAGAATCCTTGATCACAAATTTATCTATGGAGATCCAAATACGGCCTTAAGCGAGCCGCATAACATATTGATTAGCCAATCTACTGCCAATAAGCTATTTGGGGATGAAAACCCGATCGGACAAAGTATCAAATATGACAACAGAATCAGTTTAAAAGTTACTGCCGTTATCGAAGACCTTCCCAAAAATCAGAGTATGCAATACGATATATTGCAGCCCTGGACATTTTATGAACAGGAAAATCCGGGCGAGAGAGAAAACGGATGGGGCGCTATCACCTGTTTAACTTTATTCCAGCTAAAAGATAATGCCGATTTAACTGCTACTAATGTCGCCATCAAAAACTTTATCGTGAATAAAGAAGCTGATCTGAAAGAAATGACTTACCAGCTTTTTCTTTTTCCTTTGGCTAAATTTCATTTGTATGATCATTTTGAGAACGGAAAGTCGGCTGGAGGTAAAATAGATCAATTGCGTTTATTTGTTTTTCTGGCCATTTGCGTATTGCTTATTGCCTGCATCAATTACATGAACCTTTCTACGGCAAAATCAGAAAAACGCGCCAGGGAAGTTGGTGTGCGAAAAGCTTTGGGTTCCACCCGAAATACCATTATGGGACAATTTATGATCGAATCGCTATTATTATCAGTTATAGCGATGGCCATTGCTTTCATTACGCTCGAACTTTCCTTGCCCTATTTTAATAACCTGCTTAATATTTCCATTAATATTGATTACAGTTCTTACCCATTTTGGATACTGTTGCTGTCGATGGTATTGATTACAGGTTTGCTTGCCGGAAGCTACCCGGCATTTTACCTTTCTTCTTTTATTCCGGTAAAAGTGCTTAAAGGTTTTAAAGGTTCAACAGGTTCATTATCTATCCGTAAAACATTGGTAATATTACAGTTTAGCCTTTCCATCTGCATGATTATCTCTGCTATTGTAATTTATAAGCAGATGCAGTACATGCGAGATAAACCACTTGGATTTGATGTCGCTGCACTTGCTCAGATAGATTTGGAAGGTGTGTTAAAAAATCCCGGTAAACTGGAAGTCTTCAAGAACGAGCTTAAACGTGCTGGCGCAATCGAATCAGCTACAGAATATGCCAGCTCTTTTACAAATAGCGGAAACATTACAAGTGATATTTCTTGGCCAGATAAACCTAAAAACGATGTTTCTATCGTTAGTTATAGAAGCACAGGTTTTAATTTTGCCAATACAGCAGGTATTAAAATCGTTGCAGGAAGAGATTTCTCGTCAAAATTTCCTGCGGATACGGCGACCTCTTTGTTATTAAATCAGGAAGCCGTTAAGTTAATGAAATTGAAAAATCCCGTGGGAGCAGTTATTACCTGGGGCGATAATCCACCGTTAAAAGTGGTCGGTGTTGTACAGGATTTCTTTAACGAATCTTTAGGAGCCAGAGTTTCACCAACTGTTTATTATTATAATGCAAATAAAAGCGAGACACTTCTACTCAGGCTGAATACCAGGCAATCATTAACAGCTTCGCTTGAAGCTATTAAACAGGTCAGTCAACGTTTAAATCCGGCATATCCGGCAGAAATAAGATTAGTAAGCGATGGTATGGCTGAAAAAATAAAAAGTGAAAAGCTTTTAAGTGTACTCTCTAATATCTTCGGAGGTTTTGCCATTTTTATTTCATGCCTCGGTTTGTTAGGGCTGGCGCTCTATATGGCCGAACAGCGCAGTAAGGAAATTAGCATCCGTAAAGTGTTGGGCGCCAATCTTTCAGATATTTTAATTCTGCTGAACAAAGATTTTATGAAACTGGTGGTTATTGCGAACCTGATTGCCATTCCGGTGGCATACATCCTCGTAGCTAAATGGCTTGAAAAATATGATTACAAAATTTCAATAAATCCCTGGCCTTTTTTGCTGGCACTTTTAACATCGATACTGATTGCTTTGATTACAGTAAGCCTGCAAACGTTTAAAGTCGCCAAAGCCAATGCCGTCGATGCACTTAAATACGAATGAGGCAGAAGGTTTGGAGGTTGAGGGCGTAAGGTGAAAGCGCCCAGACCTTGAACCCTACACCCTAAACCTTAAACCATATGTTCAAACTTAATCTTAAAATCGCCTGGCGAAATCTTTGGAAAAACAAGGGGTATACATTGATTAATATCCTTGGCCTGTCTATAGGGATGGCTAGCTGTATCCTGATTTTCATTTTTATCCGTTTTCAGCTCAGTTTCGATGAAGGTTATAAAAATGAGGATCGGATTTATCGGGTAGTCACCAACTGGAAATACAGCGCCTATGAAGATTTTTCTTCAGGAGTACCCGTACCTTTTGCTGCGGCTGCCCGAAATGAAATTGCTGGATTTGAAACAGTGGGTTCAATTGTAAAAAGAAACGCTTTTCTACAGATAAACGATGCCAACGGAAAAGAGAAAATGAAAAGCCAGGAGGCTGTATATTATGCGCAACCCGATTTTTTTAATGTCTTAAGTGATATTAAGTGGATCTACAGTGCGCCGGAACTTGCCCTGGCAGAACCCAATACTGTTGTGCTGTCAGCAAAATATGCTGAAAAGTTTTTTGGTAGCGTAAAAGATGCGATTGGAAAAAACATCAGGCTTGGCGAAAAAATTAACCTAAAAGTAGCTGGCATTATTCAGGATATGCCACAAAACAGCAGTTTCCCTTTAGAAATTGTGATTAGTTACGAAACCTACAAAGGTCGGTTCAATAGTAACTGGGATTCAGTCAACTCCGCCTTTTGTAGTTATGTCCTGCTAAAAGAAGGTCTTAAACCTGACGATTTGCAACAATCAATAGCCAATTTTAATAAAAAATATTATCCGGTTGATAAAATAGCGGGTAATCAGGAAAATAAATTACAGGCATTAAGAGCTATTCATTTCAGCGATAAATACGATAATTTTGCAAATGCATCTATCAACCGTAGTCAGATTTATGGGCTGGTTATAATTGGTCTGTTCCTGATCATTACTGCTTGTATCAATTTCATTAATTTAAGTACTGCACAGTCGGTAACCCGATCAAAAGAGGTAGGCGTTCGTAAAGTAATGGGCAGCAAACGTAGCCAACTGATCTATCAGTTCTTAACCGAAACTTTTGTAGTCAGTTTAGCCGCTTTACTTATTGCGTGTGTAATTACTGAACTGGCCATACCGCCCATGCAGCATCTTTTCAAGGGCAGGATCGAATTCAGCCTTTTTGGTCATCCATCAATCTTTGCATTTATGGCATTACTGGTTCTATTCATTGCTTTTCTTGCAGGATTTTATCCGGCACTTGTTATTTCCGGTTTTAAACCTGCCCTGGCTATAAAAAATAAAATAGCATTGAATAAACGAGGGTTGAGCCTTCGGAAAATTTTAGTTGTAACTCAGTTTGCAATTACCATAGTGCTTATCGTCGGAACTTTGGTAGTGATAAGGCAGATGCAGTTTGTGCAGCAAAAATCACTGGGATTTAATCCGGATGCCGTTGCTATGGTTGGTATCCCTAATGACAGCTTAAGTAAAATCAAATACAACATTTTTAAAGAGCGGATAAGCAAACTTCCGGGTGTTGAGGATATTAGTTTTTGCCAGTCGCCGCCATTATCGGGTAACATCAACTCCAGCGATTTTACCTACAATGGCGTCAAAAACAAGGATTTCGAATTAAGGAATATTCGGGCAGATGAAAATTTCTTTAAGGTTTTTGATTTGAAATTAATTGCCGGGAAATTATATCATAAGAGTGATACCGCAAATGCCTGTGTGGTTAATGAAACCTTCCTAAAGAAAATGTCGATTACAAACCCTCAGGAGGCAATAGGAAAAGTAATTTATGCGAGTGGTAATACCGTGCCTATTGCAGGTGTGGTAAAGGATTTTAACGACCAGTCATTACGAGAGCAGATTTCGGCACTTGCCATTTTTCCCGGAAAAAACGATTATTGGAACGTGGCGGTGAAAATAGATAGCAAACAAATTGCCGCTACAATGAAAGAGATTGATAAAATATGGAACAATACTTTTCCTAACGGGGTTTTTGATTCAGCTTTTGTAAATGAAACCATCAACAGTTACTATGAAAGTGAACAGATTATGGGGGTGTTGTTTAAAATATTTGCCGGTGTGATTATTTTCATTTCATTTATCGGTTTGTTCGGATTAATCTCATTTGTGGCCACGCAAAGAACTAAAGAAGTTGCCATCCGGAAGGTTCTGGGAGCCTCAACGCTTGAGCTCGTAAAAATGCTGAATGGTTCTTTTCTCGTTATGGTCTTCGTAGCCAACATCGTGGCATGGCCTCTTGCTTATCTTTTTGTTTCGAAATGGTTAGCCGGTTTTGCCTATCGAATTGATATCAGCATCTGGCCATTTGCATTGGCTATGGCCATATCAATGGCAATTACGCTGGTCACGGTCAGTATCCGCTCATATAAAGCGGCCTCGGCAAATACTATTGATGTACTTAAATATGAATAATGGCGGGAAGGACGAAGGTATCAGGTTAGAAGGTTCAACCGTCTGAACCCTCAACCCTCAACCTTCAACCTTCCAACCCTCAACCTTACAACTATGTTCAGACTTAACCTCAAAATCGCTTTACGCAATCTTTGGAAAAACAAGGTATATGCCACCATAAATATTGTTGGCCTGGCCCTTGGACTAACTGCTTTTGTACTCATGATTTTGTATATCAATCATGAAGAAAGTTACGATAAATGGTCTCCGGAATTAAAAAACGTCTATCAGATTAGGGAAAAACATGATTTTTTTACCCCTGATAATAAGGAACACTGGAATGAGGTTTCAAACAGCCGCATCGCAAATTTGATCAGGACGAAATTGCCACAGGCAGTTGCAGTAACCAAAGTAGATAACGACTGGAGTTTTGGCAGTGGTTATTCGGTTAAAACAGACAACGCCGATCCGGTTATGGTGAATAAGATCAAAGATTCGGATAGCAGCTTTTTTAAGGTTTTCGACTATCAGTTTGTTCAGGGCAGTGCCGATAAAGCATTGGAAAACAAGAATACCATTGTTTTGAAAGAGGATCTGGCCCTGAAGCTTTTCGGTACGACAAGAGCCTTGGGTAAAACAATAAAAATCATACGCTGGAGGGATGATAAAGGCGATTTATTTACGGTCACCGGTATAGTCAGTGAGCCTAAAACGCCACAAAGTGTTCACTTTAGTGCCATTATGAGAACCGGAAATAAAGATAAAGACCCTGATGAACCAACTAATAACAATTACTGCCTGATGTTCACTAAACTGAATAAAGCCAGCGACACGTTGGTATTGAACCAGACTTTACAGAAGTTATATGTCGATTTCAGGAAAAACTTATTGAAAGGACAGGAGGAGGATTATGAAGATATGCAAAAACCTAAAAAGTTGCCTGGCTTAAAAGTCATCCCTTTAGCAACTGTGCATTCCAATCCGCCGTATACCCTGAGCTGGTTCGAAAAGTTAAAACCTGTAATGGCCATATCGGCATTTTTACTCCTGGTTTCGATCATTAATTTTATCAATCTGGCCACGGCACAATCTGTTCAGCGGGCCAAGGAAGTAGGGGTAAAAAAGGTACTGGGTTCTTATAAAAGCCAATTGACCGCTCAGTTTTTGGTTGAATCCGGGTTGCAGAGCCTGATTTCGCTTTTTCTCTGTATTGTTTTAATTGAAATGGTTTTGCCAGCTTTTAACCAGCAATTTAATGTGGCCTTAAGTTTTTGGCATAATGCCAGGTTATTGGTCCTGATTGCCCAGCTGTTAGGCCTGTTTGTGTTTGTAACCTTGCTTGCAGGTTTATACCCGGCCTGGGTTTTATCTAATTATAATCCTGTAGCTGTTTTAAAAGGCAATTACGAAAACGGTTTGCGAGGCGTAGTTCTTCGTAATGTATTGGTTGTCTTTCAGTTTGTTATTTCGGTAACGTTCATTATATCCATTGGTGTAATGGAAATGCAGTCCCGGTTTATGAGTAGCAAGGATTTAGGCTTTGAACGGGGAAATCTTATCAATATAAAGACTAATTATGAAGATAGCTTTGCCGAAAGGCTGAAGAAAATACCAGGTGTGCAGTATGTTGCAACGACTACACAGGTATTAGGCAATAGTTTTAATGTGCCTGAAGAAATTAAATACAAGGGTAAAACCATAAAGTTAAATACCGTTACCGTTACGATGGACGCACTGCCGGCGCTTGGTGTGAAAGTATTGCAAGGCCGGATTTTTTCCAGGGAATATAAAAGCGATACGGTTAATACTGTAGTTTTAAACGAAGCAGCGGCAAATTTATTCGGAAAAAAATTAATCGGGCAGACCTATCAAAAAACCGATTGGGAAGGTAAGAACAATATTTTCCAGGTAGTTGGCATTATTAAAAACTATCATAACGAAGGCTTTGATAAAGCAGTTTTGCCAACGGTTTATAAGGTAACCAGACTTGGAGGTACTTCAAATACAAACAATTTACTGGTGCGTTTCAATACTGCTCAACATAAAGAGATCATCAGAAAAATTGAAAAGGAGTGGAGAATGCTGTATCCGAACTTTCCAATAGAGTACAATTCTCTTGACGATGCTTTTTCGAAAATCCTCGAAGAGAATAGGCGGTTTATGAATATGATTGTATTGTTCAGCCTGGTTTCTGTCTCCCTGTCATTACTCGGTTTATTTGCACTCTCTACATTCGTGGCTAAGCGGAAAACCAAGGAGATTGCAGTAAGAAAAGTGCTTGGGGCATCAAACATCCAGATTGTAAGCTTACTCAACAAATCCTTTCTGATTCTGGTGGTTGTGGCAAATTTAGTCAGCTGGCCTATTGCTTATATTATTATAAAAAAATGGCTTGAAGGCTTTGCTTATCGGATAGAAGTGCCCTTTATACCTTTTGCCGCTGCTACGTTAGTTTCAATAGTTATAGCCATCCTTACGGTAAGTATACAGGCACGAAAAGCCGCTGTAACCGACCCGGTAAACGCACTTAAATATGAATAACACCCGCGCATAGCGTTTGGTATTTAGGGTAGATTTTTCACTCACCGCCAAACGCATTGCGCTCAACACTAAAAATATGAATAACGGCCTAAGGTTTTAAGGTAGTGAAGTAAGATTAATACGCCTAAACCCAATGCCTTAAACCTTAAAATATGATACAACTTACCAATATCGAAAAATACTACGCCAGCAAAGGCGTTAAAAATTATGTGTTACGTTTAGTAACCACTACCATTAATCAAGGCGAATTTGTTTCTGTTATGGGGCCATCCGGTGCCGGAAAATCTAGCTTGCTTAACATTATCGGCATGTTAGAAGAGCCCACTTACGGTAATTATCATTTTATGGGCGAAGATGTAACCAGTTTAAATGAACGGAAACGAATTGAGCTCTACCGAAACCATATCGGTTTCGTGTTTCAGGCTTACCATTTAATTGATGAGATGACGGTTTACGAAAACATTGAGGCGCCACTTTTATATAAAAAGGTGGGTAGCGCCGAACGCGCCAGCAGGATAGCAGATCTGCTCGACAGGTTTAATATCGTGGCTAAAAAAGATTTATTCCCAAATCAATTGTCGGGCGGTCAGCAGCAGTTGGTAGGTATCGCACGGGCCCTGGCTGCGCAGCCTTCCATTATTCTGGCCGATGAGCCTACAGGAAATTTACAGTCGGCCCAGGCTGAAGAAATTATGAGCCTGTTTAAAAAGCTCAATGAAGAGGAGGGTATTACCATTATACAGGTTACCCATTCAGAAAAAAATGCCCAGTATGGAAACCGTATATTACACATTGCAGATGGCCTTATAAAAGAAGATATCAAGGTTAAAGCTTAACATATTTCCAGTGGGAACAATCCTTTTTAACTGTGGTTAATTAACTTTGCGCTATGCAAAAAACGTTTACCGATCAGATGGGGCGGGCGGTTACCATTAATTTTCCACCCAAAAGGATTGTTTCTGTGGTGCCCTCTCAAACGGAGTTGTTGTTCAATCTTGGCCTTGATACGGAAATTATCGGTTTAACCAAATTTTGTATCCATCCGATAGAAAAATTTGCGGAGCGTACCAAGGTGGGCGGTACCAAAAAGCTGAACATTGATCTGATTAAGGATTTAGAGCCAGATCTCATTATCGGCAACAAAGAAGAAAACACACAGTCCGATATCGAAGAATTAGCCGAATATTTTCCGGTATGGATGAGCGACATCTTTACTTTGGATGATGCCATGAAAACCATAGCGCAAATAGGCGAGCTGGTAAACCGGCAGCCAGAAGCCGGTTACCTCAACCATTTAATATCAGCGGGATTTAATGACCTGAAAACACTTGCGCTTCAAAATAAAATTGATAAAAAGGTAGCCTATCTTATTTGGCGGAAGCCTTATATGGCTGCGGGAAAAAATACATTTATTGATGATATTTTGCTAAGCAATGGTATGATGAACATCATCCATCAGGATCGCTATCCCGAAATAACGCTTGAGGAACTGAAAACTTCGAACTGTGAACTGATTCTGCTATCGTCAGAACCTTATCCTTTTAGCGAAAAACATATAAAAGAAATAAATGAGGCCATTCCAAATACTAAAGTAATGTTGGTTGACGGCGAAATGTTCAGCTGGTATGGAAGTCGATTGGTTAAAGCAGTTCAATACTTTTTTGAATTCCAGAAGCAAATTATTGATCGTTAGACGCAATTTTTTATCATTTGTAGCACATCTTTAATTTGGATCGTTATCATAATTATAATAAGTTGTTATTCAATAATCAATATTGGTAAAAACATAATCATATGAAAAAGATATTAGTATTAGCCTTATTTGTAGCGGCAGTTTCTGGTTGCAGTTCAGTTAAAAATGGAGAAAAAACCAGTACGGTTACCGCAAGTGGAACAATAGAAAAGCCAGGGATCACTACTTTTCAATACGGTACGCATTTATTAAAAGCTGACCATAAAACTTATGCTTTGAAAAGTGGAACCATAAACCTGGATTCGTATTTAGATAAAAAGGTTACGATTAAAGGAAAAAAGGTTGCTGGTTATCCTGTCGACGGTGGTCCGGAACTGGTTGATGTAACGCTGGTAAGATTTTAATTAAATGGAATTGTAAGGTATTAAGCTGGTTTGGCTGGTACATTTCTTGGTTTGTGTATCACGCATCTTCCGGATCAAATTTTTATAATTAATAAAAGTTTGATTATTCAATTAAGTTTCTATCTTTGCAGTCCTTAAAACATCCTATCTGCGGAAGTGGCGTAATTGGTAGCCGCACCAGACTTAGGATCTGGCGCTTCACGGCGTGGGGGTTCGAGTCCCTTCTTCCGCACCATATATAAACCGTTCTGATATCCAGGGCGGTTTTTTTGTGATTAATGGTCATGTAGTCGACGACCTATCTATAATGATAATCGATTAAAAGAGATACCCATCGACTCCGTTCACGGTGACACCAATTTTATATTTTTTATAAGTCAGGGATATGTTTCGGTTTTGTTCAGAGGAACGTTTGGTGTTTTAAAGATTAAAGGAAGTTCTGTAGTCGCTCATTTTTAAATTCCTCTCAATGGTATCTTCGCCTGCTGAAATAGGTGTTGAAATAGGGGACAAAGCCGTTTAACGAGTACACTGACTTGTGGAAAATGCATTCGACCGTAAAATTTTCTCCTTAAAAATTAATGAGTTAGCATTTATTTTAAAGAATACGCACTAAAATATGGGTGATGCCTTTTGATTATCCAATCTTGTTTCTATCTTTGCAGTCCTTACAACATCCTAACTGCGGAAGTGGCGTAATTGGTAGCCGCACCAGACTTAGGATCTGGCGCTTCACGGCGTGGGGGTTCGAGTCCCTTCTTCCGCACAACAAGATAAAGGCCGTTCCGATGTTTACATCGGAACGGTTTTGTTTTTAAAAAACATTGATTAATAAAAATTGATGTACTGTTTCGGTTGTGTCGATATATGGTTTTATCATGTCTCAATGCCCCGATCTGAAGCACATCTTAATATATCTCAGAAAAAATGAATATTACACAGGAAAAAACCGGCAACTTAAATGCTGTTGTAAAAATCAAGATCGCACCTGCTGATTACACTGGAAAAGTAGATAAAGCTATTAAAGATCAAGCTAAAAAAGCACAATTACCTGGTTTCCGTAAAGGAATGGTTCCTGCTGCCCACATTAAAAAGATGTACGGCAAAAGTATCTTAGTAGAAGAGGTAAACAACTTGTTGAACGATACCTTATCTAACTATATCGCTGAGCAAAAACTGGAAATTTTAGGTCAGCCACTCCCTAAAATGGACAATGAACGTGAATTCAAATGGGATAATACCGATGATTTCGAGTTTGATTATGAATTAGGTTTAGCTCCGGCTTTCGACGTAAATATTTCATCTAAAGATAAGTTTACCGAATACGTGATTAAAGCTGATCAGGAAACGTTAGAAAGCCGTATCAAAAATATCCGTCGTAGCTACGGTAAAATGACCAATCCTGAGGTTTCAGCTGATGGTGACGTGCTTTACGCAGAATTGACCCAGGTGGCTGAAGATGGTACCGCTGTTGAAGGTGGCATTACCAGTACAGGAAGTGTTCGTTTAGATCAAATCAAAGATAAAAATATTCTTAAATCGCTAATTGGTTTAAAGAAAGACGATGAAGTAACGATTGATATCCAAAAAGCATTCGAAGATGCTGCTGTAATTGCAAAAGCTTTAAACATTTCAGAAGAAGAAGCTGCTGCGCTAAAAGGGGACTTTAAACTTCATGTTAAAAACGTTAACCGTTTAGAAGAGTCTGATTTAAACCAGGAGTTTTTTGATAAATTATTTGGTGAAGGTACGGTAACTGACGAAGCTGGTTTCAGGGCAAAAATCACCGAAGAAGTAGAAAGTATGTTTAAACAAGATGCTGAGCGTAAATTATCTAATGATATTTATGAAGCATTATTAGCTAAACACACATTTGAATTGCCTGATGAATTCTTACGTCGCTGGTTAAAAGCTACAAACGAAAAACTAACGGATGAGGAATTAGCTGAGGGTTATGATGATTTCGCTAAAAATCTGAAATGGACGTTGATCGAAAACAAAATCATCAAAGATAATAGCATTGAAATCAAGTATGAGGATGTTGTTCAGGCAGCTAAGGCTAAATTGGATGCACAATTCAGAATGTACAGCCCAAGTCCGCTTCCTGAAGATCAGTTGGCTCAATATGCTGTTCAGTTTTTACAGGAAAAGGAAAATGCAAACCGTGTTTTCGAGGAAGTAAAAGCATTAAAAACTTTCGAACAAATTAAATCTGTTGTTACTTTAGAACAAAAAGATATTGATTACGATAAGTTTGTCGCCTTGGTAGAGAAAAAATAAAAGCGGTTGGCGAGTCGCGCTAAGCGTTATTACAATTGCCTGAGGCGTTTTGTAAATTGTTGTGCTATTGCTATATTTAATTATGGCACAATTTAAATTTCAATCGCTCGAAATTTGGCAGTTATCAATTGTATTGACCGATAAATTATTGGATATAGCTGACCGATTGGCAGTTGATAAAAAGTATAGATTTGCAGAGCAGTTCAATGGGGCTGCTCTTAGCATATCTAATAATATCGCGGAAGGGTCTGGATCAGTTTCAAATAAGGAATTTGCTCATTATCTGAATATTGCACATCGTTCTACATTTGAGAATGCAAATATTTTAGTAGTTTTAGAACGGAGAAAATATATTTCTGACATAGAGTTGAATGATTATCTTGAAGAATTAGATAAATTGGCACGGAAATTAACCAACTTCAGAAAATATTTATTAAAGTAACTAGCGTTTTGGGCGGGCTTAACGCTCACCGCAAAACGCCAAACACTATAATCATGAACATAGACTCACAAGAATTCAGAAAATTTGCCGTTAAACATCAGGGAATTGGCGGTTTACACGTAGATAAATTTATTGCACAGGCTAATCTGAACCCTCAGAACATGACGCCGTATATTATTGAAGAACGCCAGCTGAATGTGGCCCAGATGGATGTTTTTTCAAGGTTAATGATGGATCGCATTATCTTTTTAGGCGATGCGATTTATGACCAGAATGCAAATATCATTCAGGCGCAGTTATTGTTTTTACAATCAACAGATGCCGATAGGGACATCCAGATTTACATTAACTCTCCAGGTGGCTCGGTGTATGCCGGTTTAGGTATTTACGACACGATGCAGTATATACAGCCAGATGTAGCAACAATCTGTACCGGTATGGCCGCATCAATGGGCGCTGTTTTATTGGTGGCCGGTGCCAAAGGTAAACGTGCTGCGTTGCCTCACTCAAGAGTAATGATTCACCAGCCGTCAGGCGGTGCACAAGGTGTGGCATCTGATATGGAGATCAACTTAAGAGAGATGTTGAAATTGAAAAAAGAATTATACGATATTATTTCAGAGCATTCTGGCCAGACCTATGATTGGGTAGAGAAAGCTTCAGATCGCGATTACTGGATGACAGCTGACGAGGCTAAAGGATTTGGTATGGTTGATGAAGTATTATCGAGAAACGCAAAAAAAGATGGCGAAACAAAATAAAGAATCCCGTTGCTCATTCTGCCATTCTGGCAAGCATGAAACGTTGATGTTGATTGAAGGTATGGATGCATTTATCTGCGATAAATGCGTTACCCAGGCCAATCAGTTGCTTGCACAGGAATTAGGTACTAAAGGCACGAAAAATATTCAGGAGGTAATTAATTTACTAAAGCCTCTTGAAATTAAACAACATCTTGATCAGTATGTTATTGGTCAGGATGATGCAAAAAAAGTATTGTCTGTTGCGGTTTATAACCACTATAAACGCCTGAACCAAAAGGTAGATAAAGACGAGATCGAGATTGAGAAGTCGAATATCATGCTGGTGGGCGAAACAGGTACCGGAAAAACCTTACTGGCTAAAACCATTGCGAAAATTTTGCATGTGCCCTTTTGTATCTGCGATGCTACGGTTTTAACTGAAGCGGGCTATGTTGGTGAAGACGTTGAAAGTATCCTTACCCGATTGCTTCAGGCAGCAGATTACGATGTAACCGCCGCTGAACGTGGTATTGTATATATAGATGAGGTAGATAAGGTAGCGCGTAAAAGCGATAATCCTTCTATTACGCGGGATGTATCGGGCGAAGGTGTGCAACAGGCCTTACTGAAAATTTTAGAAGGTACGGTAGTAAACGTTCCACCTCAGGGCGGACGTAAGCACCCGGATCAGAAAATGATCCCGGTAAACACCAATAATATTTTATTTATCTGTGGTGGCGCATTTGATGGTATTGAGCGTAAAATTGCCAACCGTTTACGCACCCAGGCAGTAGGTTATAAAGTAAAGAAAGATGAGATGGTATTAGATCTTAAAAATCTTTATAAGTATATTACACCTCAGGATTTAAAATCATTTGGATTAATCCCGGAATTAATTGGCCGTATACCAGTTCTTTCTCACTTAAATCCATTGGATAAAGAATCGTTAAGAAATATTTTAACAGCGCCTAAAAATTCACTCATCAAACAGTATGTTAAGCTTTTTGCCTACGAAGATGTGAAGTTGGTTTTTGAAGATGAAGTTCTGGATTTCATTGTAGATAAAGCGATGGAATACAAATTGGGTGCACGAGGTTTAAGATCAATCTGCGAAGCGATTATGTTAGACGCGATGTTTGATACGCCGACACAGACTGACGTGAAGGAATTGCACATCAATCTCGATTACGCGATAGAAAAATTTGAAAAAGCCGACTTTAAAAAGTTGCAGGCCGCATAAAATTCAAATCCTCTCGCGAAAGCGGGAGGATTTTTTGTAATACGCTTAGCGCTAAACTAATTGTTATGAATGAAGAAAAAGATGTTAAAAAAGACGAGGAGATTGTCGAGAAATCAAAAAAAATAAAAGAAGTTGAAAGTCCGGTTAAATCAGGATTAAAATCGAAAGAGGAGATTGTTAAAAACTGGTTGCCACGTTACACAGGCAGGCCATTAGATCAATTTGGTGATTATATCCTGTTAACCAATTTCAGTAAATATGTAAGCATGTTTTCCGAATGGAATGATAATGCTCCGATTATGGGTTTGGACAAGCCGATGCAAAGTGTTACCGCAAATGGTATTACGATTATCAACTTTGGTATGGGAAGTCCGCTGGCTGCAACCATGATGGATTTGCTAACAGCCATTAAACCTAAAGCAGTGCTTTTTCTGGGTAAATGTGGTGGATTGAAAAAGAAAAACCAGTTGGGTGATTTAATTTTACCTATTGCTGCCATTAGGGGAGAAGGTACCTCAAATGATTATCTGCCTGCAGAAGTACCTGCCTTGCCAGCTTTCGCATTGCAAAAGGCAATTTCCACAACAATACGTGACCATGGCAGGGATTACTGGACTGGGACCTGTTATACCACCAACCGCAGGGTTTGGGAGCATGACAAAGAGTTTAAAAAGTATTTGAAAACATTGCGTGCAATGGCAGTGGATATGGAAACAGCAACGATTTTTACCACAGCTTTTGCGAATAAAATCCCAGCCGGCGCCTTGCTTCTGGTTTCTGATCAACCGATGATTCCTGAAGGCGTTAAAACTGCAGAAAGCGATAGCGCCGTAACCGAAAGGTATGTGGAAACCCATTTACGTATTGGTATCGATTCATTAAAGCAATTGATCAATAATGGATTAACGGTTAAACACCTGTTATTTTAAGAGGAAGAAGTTGTCACCCTGAACTTGTTTCAGGGTCTTTAATTTCAATAGGAAAGATATTAGAACTTTCTGGGTACTATCAGATCAGTGTGAACTATATCCCGAAGTTTAAGCTGTAAATCCAGATAAGTAGCCATGTGTGATCAGGTCATCTGCATTATTGATGGTATAATTACATTTGTTATGCAGCAATACCACCCTGTCAGAAATATCCAAGATAGACTGGTAGTAATGATCGGTAATAATAAAGCCTTTTTTTGCTTTTGCTTTATTGATATGTTTTTTTAATTCTTCTATCCATAATGGAGATAATTGCGAGAATGGCTCATCAAGAAGTATATATTCCGTATCGCTGTAAATCATTAACAAACATTCCATAAATCTTCGCTCTCCGCCAGATAAATTATAGAATTTTGCACTCAAATGATTGGTCACAAAGTCAATTTGCTTTAATTCAGCTTTTTGCTTTTTGCAAAATGTATCAACAGCCTGCAAAACAGTGATCTGGTCTGGAATAAAATTATCTTGTGGTAAATACGAAAGATTCTTAGACTGGTAACCTTTTTGATATACTTTATTATTGATGCTAAGGTGTTTGAAATTTGCTTTTACGCTCCCAAAAATGATTTGCAACAAAGTGGATTTACCTGATCCGTTTCTGCCCAGCAAACCGACTGCTTCACCGATTTTAC
Source organism: Pedobacter sp. BG31 (assembly GCF_042464845.1). Taxonomy (NCBI): domain Bacteria; kingdom Pseudomonadati; phylum Bacteroidota; class Sphingobacteriia; order Sphingobacteriales; family Sphingobacteriaceae; genus Pedobacter; species Pedobacter sp. BG31. Next base: position 246 of record NZ_JBHNZK010000030.1, on the reverse strand, counting down.
AGTTTAAGTAAACGCTGCTTAATACTTCGCGGTCTGAAAAAAATTGATTAACACTGTCGATAGAAAGTTCCTGCATATTGATGATACCACTAAGATTCCAATAAAAAAAATTAAATCATATATATAAAGTCTAATATATTTTTACAAATAAATAAAAAAATGTAACTTGCTTACATGAGCAAGAACGCATTAACAATAAAGAACTACACGTCAGAAGAACTTAGGTCCTTGTTGCGGAAAGACGAA